>CAZBYL010000016.1:0-23135 GCA_964496275.1 uncultured Synergistaceae bacterium
AAACGCGATAAGATATCCCCAGACAGTAAGAGAAATAAATCACAAACGTTTATTACTCAGGAGGGATTTGTTATGGCAAGATTTACATTACCCAGAGATTTGTATCACGGAAAAGGTTCGCTTGAAGCTCTTAAGACTCTTAAGGGACACAGAGCTTTTGTTGTAGTCGGCGGCGGAAGTATGAAACGTTTCGGCTTCTTGGATAAAGTGGAAGCGTATCTCAAAGAGGCAGGCATGGAAGTTCGTCTGTTTGAGGGTGTCGAGCCGGATCCCTCCGTTGATACTGTAATGAAGGGCGCGGCTGCTATGAGGGAGTTTAACCCCGACTGGATCGTATCCATAGGCGGCGGCTCACCCATCGATGCGGCAAAGGCTATGTGGGCTTTCTACGAATATCCCGATACAACTTTTGAGTCGCTCTGCATCCCGTTTAATTTCCCGACGCTTCGCACAAAGGCGAAGTTCTGCGCCATTCCTTCAACTTCGGGAACCGCAACAGAGGTCACCGCGTTTTCCGTTATCACGGATTATAACAAGGGCATTAAGTATCCCTTGGCGGATTTCAACATCACGCCCGATGTCGCGATAGTTGACCCGGAGCTTGCGGAGACAATGCCCAAGAAGCTTACTGCACACACGGGCATGGACGCAATGACTCACGCAATAGAAGCTTATGTTTCCACACTCCACTGCGACTACACCGACCCTCTCGCACTGCACGCAATAAAGATGGTTGGCGAGAATCTTGTAGCGTCTTACAGCGGAGATATGGATGCACGCGCAAAGATGCACAACGCTCAGTGCCTTGCCGGTATGGCTTTCTCAAACGCGCTGCTCGGCATAGTTCACTCCATGGCTCATAAGACGGGCGCGGCATACAGCGGCGGACATATCGTTCACGGCTGCGCAAACGCGATGTATCTTCCCAAGGTAATCAGGTTTAACGCGGAAGAGCCGGCAGCGGCGGCACGTTATGCCGAGATAGCAAGGTTCATAGGTCTCAGCGGCAAAACGGACGCGGAGCTGACAGATGCCCTTATCTCTCACATCAACGGATTGAATAAGCAGCTTGATATCCCCTCACGCATCAAGGATTATGAGGGCGGAATAATAGACGAAAAGGAATTTATGGAGAAACTGCCGCAGGTAGCCGCTCTCGCGGTGGGAGACGCCTGCACAGGTTCCAACCCGCGCCCGATCACACCGGCACAGATGGAAACGCTTCTTAAGAGCTGCTATCTGGACAAGGAGTAGCGTTCGGCATTTCACGCGGGACAAAAATAATTTGCCTCAAATATAACACCACATAAAACGCATTACTTCTCCAATTTCCCCGAAGCCCCTTTGACTATTGCTGTAATTGAAGGGGCTTCTTTCTTAAAGCAGAATAGTGAAAAAATTAACAATATATACAGTGAAACGCATGTTTTCCAAATTTCGGCGTATGCCACATAGGGGAATCGTATTATGAAAACAAAGGCAGAGGCTACATCCGTATCACAGGTCGACAGTGTGGAGGCGCTCAAGGCCCGCATGGCCGAGGTGCGCGCGGCGCAGGTTCTTTTTTCCTCCTATACGCAGGAACAGGTGGATAAGATTTTCCTTGCTGCGGCTATGGCTGCGAACAGGGAGCGTATTCCCCTTGCAAAGCTGGCCGTTGAGGAGACGGGCATGGGGATTCTTGAGGATAAGGTTATCAAGAATCATTTCGCGGCCGAGTATATTTACAACGCCTATAAGGACACAAAGACTTGCGGCGTTTTGGAAGAGGATAAGGCTTACGGCATGAAGAAGATAGCCGAGCCAGTGGGCATTATCGCGGCTGTCATTCCCACGACAAACCCCACTTCCACCGCCATTTTCAAGACTCTGTTGGCTCTTAAAACACGCAACGGCATAGTGATAAGCCCGCACCCTAAGGCAAAGAACGCGACTATCGCGGCTGCCAAGGTTGTTTTGGACGCGGCTGTTGCGGCGGGCGCGCCCAAGGGAATTATAGCGTGGATAGACGTGCCTTCGCTTGACCTTACAAACGAAGTTATGAGAGCCGCGGATATTATTCTGGCAACAGGCGGCCCCGGCATGGTGAAGTCCGCGTATTCAAGCGGCAAGCCGGCGATAGGAGTCGGAGCCGGAAATACGCCCGCCATTATAGACGAGTCTGCCGACCTGCTGCTTGCCGTGAGTTCGATTATACATTCAAAAACTTTTGACAACGGCATGATATGCGCTTCCGAGCAGTCCGTGATAGTTCACACCAAGGTTTATGACACGGTGAAGAAGGAGTTTGCGTACCGCGGCTGCTATTTCCTCAACAAAGAGGAGACGGAGCGCGTGCGCAAGACGATAATCATAAACGGAGCTTTGAACGCAAAAATTGTCGGGCAGAAGGCCTTTACGATAGCGAAGCTCGCGGGAGTCACAGTGCCCGAGGATACGAAGATTCTCATAGGCGAGGTTGAGAGCGTAGATATTTCCGAGGAGTTCGCGCACGAAAAGCTCTCGCCCGTGCTTGCCATGTACAGAGCCAAGGATTTCGGCGACGCGGTGGCGAAGGCGGAGCAGCTTGTTGCGGACGGAGGCTACGGTCACACTTCATCTCTTTACATAAATGATATAACGGAACGGGAGAAGATAGATTTCCACGCGTCGCGCATGAAGACGGGGCGTATTCTTATAAACACACCCTCCTCACAGGGCGGTATCGGCGACCTTTATAATTTCAAACTCGCACCCTCGCTCACACTGGGCTGCGGCTCATGGGGCGGGAACTCCGTCTCTGAAAACGTCGGCGTGAAGCACCTTCTGAATATCAAGACCGTCGCCGAGAGGAGAGAGAATATGCTCTGGTTCAGATCCCCCGAAAAGCTTTATGTGAAGAAGGGCTGCCTTGCCGTGGCTCTCGATGAGCTGAAAAATGTTTTGGGTAAGAAGAAAGTATTCATCGTTACGGACTCGTTCCTTTACAACAACGACTACACGAAGCCTATTACGGAGAAGTTGGACGAAATGGGCATCACTCACACGACCTTCTTCAACGTGGCGCCGGACCCGACTCTCGCCTCCGCAAAGGAAGGCGCTGAGGCAATGAGAGCCTTTGCTCCCGACTGCATAATCGCCCTTGGCGGCGGATCTGCGATGGACGCGGGAAAGATTATGTGGGTGATGTATGAGCACCCGGAAGCGGATTTCATGGATATGGCAATGCGCTTTATAGATATCAGAAAGCGCGTATACGGATTCCCCAAGATGGGCGAAAAGGCATACTTTATAGCCGTTCCCACTTCTGCGGGAACAGGTTCGGAAGTCACGCCCTTCGCAGTCATAACGGACGAAAAGACCGGCGTTAAGTATCCGCTTGCCGATTATGAGCTTATGCCCAACATGGCGATAGTGGATGCGGATATGATGATGAACGCGCCTAAGGGGCTGACTGCGTCATCGGGTATAGACGCTGTGACTCACGCTCTTGAAGCGTACGCAGCAATGCTCGGCACGGAGTACACGGACGCTCTCGCACTCCGCTCGCTGAAATCAATTTTTGAATATCTGCCGAGAGCCTATGACAACGGCCCGAACGACCCTGTCGCGCGCGAAAAGATGGGCAACGCGGCCACAATGGCAGGTATGGCGTTCGCAAACGCATTCCTCGGAGTGTGCCACTCAATGGCTCACAAGCTCGGAGCTTTCCACCACCTGCCGCACGGAGTCGCAAACGCGCTTATGATAGAGCATGTAATTCGCTTCAACGCGGAGGAAACGCCCAAGAAAATGGGAACTTTCTCACAGTACGCATATCCGCACACTCTTGAAAGATATGCCGAAGTCGCGGACTATCTGAAGCTGTCCGGCAAGAACGACACGGAAAAAGTAGAAGCTCTCATCTCGGCTGTCAACACTCTGAAAGAGAGAGTCGGCATAAAGAGAACCATCAAGGATTACGGAGTTGACGAGAAGAGTTTCCTTGAGACAATAGACGCTATGACAGAGCAGGCGTTTGACGACCAGTGCACCGGCGCAAACCCCAGATATCCTCTCATGAGCGAGATAAAAGAGATGTACCTCAAAGCCTACTACGGAAAATAGGAGGAAGCGGACATGAATTTGGAAAGAGTTATAGCCGTAAGAACGGGAAGAACCGTCTATCGGGACAACGACAAATGTATCAAACTTTTCGACTCCGACTATTCAAAGGCGGAAGTGCTGAACGAGGCTCTCTGTCAGGCAAGAGTCGAGGAAACGGACCTTCTTATTCCGAAAATTCTCGAGGTAAAAAAGTACGAGGATAAGTGGGTAATAGTTTCGGACTACATTGCGGGCAAGACGCTGGATCGCCTTATGGAAGAAAACCCCGATAAGTCAGACGAATACTTTGACATGTTCGTCAAGGTGCAGATGGACATACACTCGCGCAAAGCCCCCCTGCTGAACAAGCTCAAAGACAGCATGAACAGCAAGATATTCAAAGCAGGTCTCGACTCGGCGGCGCTCTATGACGTACACACAAGGCTCGAATCAATGCCGTCAGACATGAAGCTCTGCCACGGAGGTTTTGACCCGTCAAACGTGATAGTCACAGAGACAGGCAAAGCGTACATTCTGGACTGGTCGGGCGCGGCTCAGGGCACACCCGCTGCGGACGCGGCGCGCACATACCTTCTCTTCTGGCTCTCCGGAAACATAGCGGGCGCGGATAAATACCTTGACGTCTATTGCAGAAAGAGCGGCACACCCAAGGAATCCGTCCAGAAGTGGATACCTCTTTCCGCGGCGGCGCAATTGGCGGAAGGCAAGGCGGAGGAGCGCGAATTTCTGCTCTATTGGGTAAACGTTGTAGATTACGAATAGACTAAGGAGAGCATGACAATGACAAATGTTTTAGTTTGCATCGGCAGCGCCTGCCACGTAAAGGGCTCGCGCAAAGTGGTGGAGGAACTCCAGTTTCTGACTGCGGAGCACAAGCTCAAAGACAAGGTGAACCTAAGAGGCAAATTCTGCATGGGCAGATGTCAGGAGGGCGTATGCGTCACAGTGGACGGCGAAGCCTACTCCGTTACGCCTGAAACAACCAAAGAATTTTTTGAAAAGGAAATAATCACGAGAGCGAAATAGCAGCGGCCGTATAAAAACCAACAGGAACCAAGCTTCACAAAAGAGAGAGGCGAGGAGAAAATCCATTTCAGCCTCTCTCTTTTATTGTGATAAAATAACACAGAACACTTTCACAATTTGCATTACTGAATAATGGCAGGTGGTACATTATGAAGTATAAAGCTTGTTTGCTTGGCGCGCCGGAGCTTTACACGGACGGTGAACTGTGCGTTTTCCCGTTCAAAAAGGCTCAGATACTTGCGCTTGTGCTCATAGAAGAAAGAAGTATCTCAAAAGACAAAATATGCGAACTCCTCTGGGCGGACAAACCGACAGATAAGGCGCGGAGAAACCTGAGCAACGCCATAAGCCATATAAAAAAAATACTGCCTGCCGACATAGGCAGCGGCGGCATAATCACGCTCGACCCCAAGACAAAAATAGAGCGCGACACAGACTCTCTGCAAAAAATCGAAACAATGGACATTGCGGAGATAAAAAAATTCCTATCCCCATTCATGAACCTGCCGGAGCTTGAGGACTGGGAAGGCTTCTCGGATTGGCTGCTCCCCAAGCGCGAACACTACCACAGGCTCTTCGTCGAAGGAGTCAAAAAAAGAGCGGAAAAACAGACCTGCCTGGGTACGGAAGCGGGATACGCCGACGCAATCGCCTGCTACGAATGTCTCACGGAATCCGAACCCTACGACGAAAAAATCCACGGAGAACTTGTGCGCCTCTACATAAAGACAAATCAGAAACTCAAAGCCGTGGCAAGTGCGCGCTCATTCTCAAAACGGATAGAAAGCGATTTCGGCATAGAGGCGGACCTCTCGGACATATACTCGCTGATGAACAGAAAAAGCAAAAAGACGGGCGCAGCTATCCAAGGCGGCGAACATGGAGAAAACCCGCTTGCCAGGAACGGGGAAATTCTGGAAATGCTGGACTTCATAACCCGCACCGGTGCGGACAACATCTCCTCCTGCGGATTTGTGTGGGGTGAACAGGGCATCGGAAAAACCGTCTTTATCAGCGAAATAATCTCCTGTCTGCAAGAAAGAGAGTGGAAATGCTCCACCGTAAAGTGCGCTCAGGAAGAAAAAGAGAGCCCTATGGCTCCCTTCACAAGATTCCTGAAAAGCAACAACGACGCTGCTCTGCAATATGAAAAAACAACCTCCTTCACGGAACTGAACTACTCTCACATAGCGGAGCTTGTCTACAAGGAGACAGCCGAGGTAACGGGCGAGCGCCACAGCCTGCTCATAATAGAAAACATACAGTGGATGGACAACGCCTCATGGATGATCCTTGAGACAATAATGAGAGACACAAGAGCCGTGCGCCACCTCCTGGTAACGGGATTTGAAGAAGTGCGCTCATCCTTCATGCTGCGAAGCGCGATGGCGGACGAGCCCTTTGAACAGTTTGAAGTCCTGCTGAAACGCTTTGACCTGGCACAAACAGGGCGTATATGCCGCGAAATGTGCCCGAGCCAAGAATGGAACGACTCCCGAATACATGACATATACCTGCAAACGGAAGGAAACCCCTTCTTCATCAAAGAGGCGCTGAAATTCAACGACGCGCACAAAAACGGAGAAACAAGCGTCGGGCAAAACATCTTCCTCTCCATGGTTGAGCTGCTCGGCGACAGTGAAAGGCTCTTCGTAGAGGCGATAGCCATAGCCCACGAATACGCCTCAATCTCCGTCATAGCAAAAATACTCGACATATCGCAGCTTGAAGTCTCAAAACTATACAACAGCGTCCGCATACAGGGCTTCCTGCGCGAACAGAAAAACGAAAAGGGAGATGTGCTTTACTACTTTACTCACATAAAGATACGCGAAGCAATAATGGAAACAATGTCCCTCTCCCGCAGACACGCGCTTCTCGTAAAAAACATAGAACTCCTTGAATCCGGCAGCCCCGGCGCACTCTACAGAGAGAGAAATATATGCGCTCAGCTCTTCCGCCTCTGCATGGAAGCCGGGCTGGAACAAAAAGAGCTCAGATGGCGCATAAGGGAGCTGGAACTGCATTTCAGCGCGGCTCACGAAGTATTTCCGGCTCTCATAGACAGAGACCTGATGTACTACATCCCGTCTGCGGAGGACACAAAATACACGGAAAAAGCCCTGAAAGAGGCTCTTGAGCTGCTGGACAAAGTCTCACGGGAACACGGAGGCACGGCAGAAGTTACCGGCGCGGAGTGCGAGCTGTTCATACTGAAAGGCGCTTTCCTATGGTGGAACGGGCACTATGACGACTCAAGACAACTCCTGAACGAAGCTATGCGCAGAGCTGTAAGCCGCAATGACGACACCTGCACGGCAAAAGCCGCGCTTCAAATATGCTACCTCGCCATACAGACAGACGACGCGCGGCTGCTCTCATGCTCCGGCAAAATACTGTTCAGACTGGCTCAAAAACATCACATCCACCGCATCTTGGGGGTAGCCGCAAGATTCCTTGCCATCGCCAAAATACTGGACAACAAACACGATGAAGTAATAGGCATGCTCCAAATGTCCACCAAAATCTTTGAAAAACTTGAAGAACGGGGCGAAAGATACACAGTCAGCATCATAGCGGCGGAACACTTCAAAGGCGACCTCAAGCTGGCGGACGGAATGATAGCGGAAGCCCTTGTCTACTACGTCAACTGCATCAACATCGGAGAATCCATAGGACTCTACAGAGGTCTTGGACTGTCGCTTGCAAAAGCCGCATTCTGCATGATGCTCCTGCGCGACTACGAAACGGCCGAAAAATACCTGCTCCGCACGGAAAAATTCTTCACCATCATGCACTCCGACGCGGAAGAAGGACTCCAAGGCGGCGGCATAGCCTTCAGCCTGATGGGGCTCATCTACTGCCGCAACGGAGACTGGAACCACGGCAAACAATACTTCGCAATGGCGCAGCGTCTGGTCCGCAACACCAAACGCCCCACATGGCGCGCCATGATGTACTGGGCAAAACTCCGCCTATACGACATATCATCAGAAATCCCCGAGGACTTCGCAAAAGCCGTACTGGACCACAAACAGCAATACTACCTCCTACAGCTCCACAAACTCCGCCACAAAGTCGGCTGGATAATATAGAAAGAGGGCAAAGAGCTGCGGACTCCAGCCGATTCTTACCCTCTTTCTTCGATGACCCTATTCCAAATATCTTCATGTGAGAGATAGCTGTTTTTTACCTCTTCCGCAAGCAGCAGTAATTTCTCCACAGTAAGCGCCGCGCCGTTTGTGCCTGTAGCTCTGGCAATCCGCTCTATTTGCACGGCATAACCGCCTACAAAACTGCCTGAGATGAAGAGGAAGCAAAATCTATCAACATTTGCGCCGAAGGAGAGCCACCATTTGTTCGGGTTCTCCAAGCTGTCTCTGCGTTGATTCTCTCCGATGTAACGTACCATTTCATCTGCCTGAGCTATGGGAAGGTTGTAGCCGTTTGAATACGCTTTTGTGTCAATTATTGCCCCGTAATTATTACGAAGTTTGTTTGTATAAATAATACCGTCGGGCTTTCTGCTGCCGCCAAGATGCAGTCCACAGTAGGAGCACTCTTCCGTGAGTAGTTCAAGCGTTTTCATTTCAAATAGACGATTCTGTTTGCTGTCATACGCGAGGTCTATTAAAGACAGGTACTCATGCGGCAATTTTTTAAGCTGTGATCGAACCCTGTCTTTGGTATTGTTGAGGGGTGATTTCACCAATTTTTCCGTCAGAGGAATAATAAAATCATTAATCTTATCGTTTAATTTATATATATTATTAGCTTTCACTGTAATATCCAGCCCAATGTTTATGAATCCTTGCATATCATCAATAACAGTTTCAATAGTCTCTTCAATATTTTGCTTGTGTAAATAATCCAAAATAGCCTGTATTGTCGTATCCTTCTTAACTGTCGTCAAAAATTGAATGATATAAGCACGTCTTGTTCGTATGTATTCTCTGTCTGAACCTCTCGTTGCAAGCATTTCAAAGCAAATATTTTTTGGTATTTGTTTGTGTCTGCTTTTTCCCATAGACCTGTTGAGGGCGCTCAAACCGGCTGCCGTTATTGAGTATGACTGGCCTATCGATTCGACATGCTCTGTTTTCCCGACAGACACGGTAATATCCTTCGGAGTCTGTTCCGCAAGACCTAATTTGCATAGCCAACCGGCGATCATCCTTGCATATTTGTCGGATGAGCCCTCCCAGTCCGCTTTCATGGAGTTCTTTGCTTTTGCCGAAACAATGCCGGTCAGAGCCTTTACGAATACGTTCTGCGGCAAACTTGTAAAACCATCCTCACCTATAAATCCGAGCTGCCTGCCCAGTTCAAATTTTGTGAGCGGAACATCCCCGCTTTTCGCAAGCAAAACCAATATTCTCACGGCCGGGGGATAGGACAACATAGCATTGATAAGGATCTCCCTCTCTCTGCCTGAAAGCTCATTCCCAGCGAGGCGGGCGGATGTAAGTTCTCTTCCTGTTACAGTTATTGAAAAAGTGTCGTCATGATAGTTATATTTTATGAAACCGAGGGCATGTGCCCAGCGGACAAAGTTGTCAGCCGGCCAATCGCTTATAAAGTTTCTCACTTGTCCCTTAACGGCAGCCTGAATAATTCCGTTGCAGCGTGACTGACTGCGCGGAGTGAATGACGTTCCGACAAGCTTTGAATAGGGCACCTTCAAAGGGCGGGCTGCAAGAGCCTCGAGCAAGGCTTCTCTTCCGTCACTTTCTGAAACAAGCTTCGGGATAACAGAAGAAACGAGCTCTTTGTGTTTAGCTGAGCTTTCGTCAAAAACTGCCACAACATCACAAAGGCTGCGCAAGTTGCTCGGATCCTGTACCCAGCCGAAGGTTCTGGATTTTTTATTGCTGACGGAGATAGTCTGAATCATCTGCTTCACGGCATCAGTAGTTTATTATTAAAACTTCTGTGCTTGCCCCTCTTTTAGTGTTGTAGCTCGAATTTGAATAGTCGCTGCTTAGTGTTATAACTTTATATTTTTCACTCCACTCGCAGAGGAGCTCGTTTGTCCTGCCTTTATGTGTCAGTACATTTGACAGGGCAAAGCGAATGCCTCGCTCGTCAGCTTTATCCAGAAAATTGTATAGTGCCTCTTCCTGTGTGATTTTCCAATCTTTAAATCCGCGGTTGCCGTCATTGTAGCTGCCCGTGGTAATAAAATACGGAGGGTCACAGTAAATCATATCACGTGCGGTCAGCTTGTTCATATCAAAATTTTCAAAGTCTGACGATGTAAATTCTATGTTAAGCGATTGTATCTTTTCTACAAAGACAATTAAGTTATTTCTCATTGACTCCGAAAAACGACTTCTGTTCCTGCCGAAAGGATTATTATAGTCCAGACTGTTATTAAATCTGAATTGGTAATTGAATGAGTAACACACAAGAGTATAGAGATCTATGGGGTCTTTTGTTTTATTATAGTGCTCTCTGAATAAGTTAAAGCCTTGCTCATTCTCCTTTGACAATTGATATTTTTCGATATTATTCTCTATTTTCCGCAATAACTCGTCAAGCCTTGTACTTTGAAATCTCCTGAACATTTCTATTATCTTTGTATTTATGTCATTACATATAATTCTCTTTGCTGAAACATTGACGGCAACATTGGCTCCGCCTGAGAAAAGGTCCGCAAACGTGCCGATATTCCTCGGAAAGTGCGGTAATATCTGCGGAAGCAGTTTATACTTGCCTCCTATGTAATTTAGCGGGCTCTTTATATATTTTTTCATTGTATGAGTTTTATATTCCGAAACAATTAGGTTCTGTTCAGTTAAATCAAAGTACAACGGTTTGCTTATCTCTTTCTTTACAAAGAATAAAAGTTCGGATAGTTCTTTTTTGTCCGACTCAAGTTTGCTCTTGTATTTACGATACGGCACAGTGTACATTTTATAACTATCAGCGACACAACGCTTTTTTAAAATGCTCTCTATTTGCTCAATGCACATAAGACCGTCAGTGCTGTAGCTTAACACAATGTTCGAGAACTTTGCTTTGTCTATTAGATCCTCAAAAGCGTCAACGACATCTTTCTTTACGCAAAAACGTGATTTTTCGTCACTGTAGGGGCGCATGCCGGTAACCCCGCTTATTTTCGGACAGTCATAGCGGGAAATAGTTTCGAGGAGGTGGTAATTCGGCGCATATTGGCGGGAATTGTACGGGGGGTCAAGGTACAGTATATCACCTTCGATCTCGCATATTAACTTGTTTGCGTCTTGGTTGTAGCTTCTATTCTCTCTTTGATTATCAAGCACCTCGAGCCTGAGCATCTCAAATTGATCCAGTGCCCGTTTATCCCAAGATTTCAAATATGCTCCGTAGGTTCCCGTGATGTTCGACACAAACGGAACTCCCTCAATGAGTCCCGCAAGCAGGTAATAATATTCCGCTTCGCTCAGTAAATTCTCTTTGTTCCATGATTCAAGCATGTTTCTTATAAAATCGATGCGCACCGCATTTTTGTTGGTCACATACATGCGTTCGCACTCATCGTGCGGCGAATAGTTTTTTGTTACGAAGTACTTTGCGTCATTGTAGTCGTAAGTGTCTATCCGGGTTTCTTCTAAAAAGGCAAAAGGGTCCGGTATCCCTGCCTCTATAAGCTTTTTAAATTGCGGTTTTTTATTATTTTCCACTGTTGCTTTTTGAATGACGTATGAAAAATGGAGTAGGTCGTTGGAGATAATTTCGTACTTTGGTTTGAAATACTTGGAGACCGTACCTGTTCCGGCAAAGATGTCGCAAAACACACGCTCACCGCCGGACACGTTTTCATTTATTACTCTCTCTATGCTTTCAAGCAATGCCGATTTTCCGCCTATAAACCTCATACAAGCACCTCACATCCCAAAACATCCTACGTGCTATTTTACACACTTATATTCACTTTTCAAGAGCCGGTACAATATTTCGCTTGAGTTTTCTTTTTTTACAAAAACGTTTTCAAAAACTCAATCCACCTTACACTATACCGTGCATGTCGCAGAACTATTGTGAGATCAGGCAGATAGAGGCGTGGGTTCATATATCGCGAAGAAGATACATCGTGGTTTCGCCCGTCATGCCCCTGCACTATATTGACTTACATGCTTAAAATATATAATATATTAAGCATGTAAGTCAATTGAAAGTAGGTGCACTATGTCTGTATCAGAGCGTATCGTTCAGATGGCAAAAGAAAACAATGGTATCGTGACAGCCGCCATGGTTGTTGCGGCGGGATATTCAAGGGGCAATCTTCGCGCTCTTGCAGATAAGGGAATGCTTGAGGCTGCCTCTCGTGGTTTTTACGTGCTCCCTGATATTATTCCGGATACATTTGCTGCTTTGCAAAGCAGGTTTAAGCGCGGCATCTTCTCTCATGAAACCGCTCTTTTCCTTCATGACCTGACAGACCGCACACCTAATTATTACTGCATGACATTCCCGTCACGCTACAACATAAGCGAACCCAAGAAGGTAAAAGTAAGGTGTACCCAGGTTGTTGAATCGTGGTATGGAATAGGCATTGAAACTGTACATTCACCGGCAGGAAGTCTCATTAACGTTTACGGTAAAGAACGTACGATATGCGATATTCTAAGACCATTGCACGGAGTTGCTGCCGAAGTCACCGGCGAAGCTGTTAAAAGATATGTAAAAAGCAAGGACAGGAATCTGCCGAAACTATCACAATATGCGAAACTGTTTAAAGTTGAAGATAAGGTAAGGTCATATCTGGATGTGCTGATTTGAAAAATGCAATGCAGTTGAAAGCACAGATCAAAAAATTATCGAAGGAAAAAAATATTTCCGCGCAGCTTGTTATGCAGAATTATATGTTGGAACGGCTTTTGGAGAGAATATCCGTCTCGCAGTATCAGAAGAATTTTATATTAACAACTTGTACCCTTTTATGTTCCGTGCGGCACTTTAAACGGCCTTCGTTTATGCTATACTTCATTGAATATTATTGCCGTTTTAGGCAAAAGAAATCAATGGGGAGGGCGTCATGGAAATCAAACGCGATAGTTATTTAGAGCAGCTTATTTCCTTCAGTTGGGACGGGCAGATAAAAGTCATAACCGGGATAAGACGCTGCGGCAAATCTTATCTGCTGAATAGGATATTTAAGGACTATTTAACAAGCCATGGAGTGCCGCCTGAGCACATAATATCTATTGCGCTGGATTTAGCCAAGGATATCCGTTTCAGAAATCCGCTGGAGCTTGCCTCGTTCGTCCGGAACATTGCAGAGCAAAACAGCGCGGAGAAATATTACCTGTTTGTCGATGAAATACAGATGTCGGACGAAACGGACAATCCATACGATCAGAACGGCAAAAAAATAACGTTTTACGATGCGCTGAACGATTTGCGGAATATCGAGAACCTGGACGTTTATGTTACCGGCAGCAATTCGCGCATGCTTTCGTCGGATATCCTGACGGAGTTTCGCGGAAGAAGCGACGAGATAAGGGTGCATCCGCTAAGTTTCGCGGAGTATTATTCCGTCTTGAACGGAGATAAAAACGAGGCGTTTGCCCAATATGCCTTTTATGGAGGAATGCCTTTTATCCTGTCTCGCCCAACTGATACAGCAAAGATGAATTACCTTAAATCCCTCTTTTCCGAGGTATATTTGAAAGATATCGCCGAGCGAAAGAAGATTGAACGCGAGGACGCGCTTTCTCAGATTATAGACTTGCTCTGTTCTTCAGTCGGTTCGCTTACGAATCCCTCTAAAATAGCCGATGCTCTTAGGTCAAAAATGAAGGCGTCGATCTCTTCAAACACTGTGCGCGCCTATATCGAACATATTAAAGATGCTTTTCTGTTTTCTGAAAGCAAGCGATATGACGTGAAAGGGAAATCTTACTTTGATTATCCTAATAAATACTACTGCGAGGATATCGGCCTGCGCAACGCGCGCCTTGGCTTTCGCCAGCAGGAAGCGACACATATTATGGAAAACATCATTTATAACGAGCTGTCCGCAAGGGGCTTTTCGGTGGATGTCGGGATTGTATTTGAGAGAACTGTCAGCGGAGAAGGAAAAGATGTACGCCTGCCGCGCGAGATAGATTTCATAGCCAGCGCAGGCGGCAGGAAAGTTTATATCCAATCCGCTTATGCGATGGAGACGGAAGAAAAGCAGAGAGCCGAAAGCCGTCCGTTTTCACTGGCAGGAGATTCTTTCCCTAAAGTTATAGTAAGAAAAGACACTGTCGGACGCTGGTACGACGACAGCGGTGTTCTGAATGTAAATGTTGTGGATTTCCTGCTGGACAAAGATATTATCTGATCGGCCCCGGCTACGACATTGAATATTATTGCCGTTTTAGGCAAAAGAAATCAATTTGTGAAGGAACGCAGCCATGTATTTTGCGAGCCACAAATCCGCAAAGCTGCAAAGAAAATCCCTGCCCCTGTGTGGAGATTATTCTTTGGTGATGTTATTTTTTCACAATCATGCGTAATATATCTAATATAATAAGCATAGTTGACAAACGTCACTTCCGCTTGCGGCGGCCGGGGATATAGCAGCGCTTAATTCGGTTGTGGTTGGGTTTTTGCGGCAGCGGCGTGCGGGAGAACGGAGTTAGATTTTGCGTTGACTTTAGTGTCTACATTGTTTTTACTTTTATTGTAATGATTGGGGGTATGGCAATGATAGGTACTGTTCAGAAATGGGGAAATAGTAATGCAGTGCGTCTGCCTAAGGCGATTCTTTCTGCTGCGTTTATTCAGGAGAATGACTCTGTTGTGTTTTCCGTTGAGGAGAATAGGATTATTATAACTAAGGTTTGCCGCAGGCATAAGACGCTGAAGGAGCGTCTTGAGTGTGCCGGAGATGGCTGTGTATTTAATGAGTGGTTTTCTGTGACAGGCTATTACCTGCGCGGCAAATGCTTCGTTTATTTCTATGAAGCTCCATGTCCGAAATCGTCATGCCTGCCTTGCCGAGAGCTATGTCCATTGCCTTGACCGGAGCTATGGGGAAGTGTTCGGCATCAACTGCGGCTACGGCATAGCTCACTATCTCCGCCAGCGGCGTCAAACCTTCCGCTTTTGCCCAATCCGCGTCCGCGACCATAACCGCGCTCCCAGCATCGCACAGAGCGGAGCTTGAACCGGCTGTTATTGTCCCGTCTTTTTTGAATATTGTCGGCAGCTTGGCAAGTGATTCCACAGTCGTGTCTTTGCGGGGAATTTCGTCTGTGTCGAGGACGACTTCGCCCTTTTTCTTATCCTTTACCACCACAGGCACGATTTCGTCTTTGAAGAGTCCCTGCTCGATTGCGGCAGACGCTTTCATGTGGCTGTGGTAGGAAAATTCGTCCTGCTCTTCTCTCGTAATGCCCAGTTCCGGAATTATTTCTTAAATTATGCGGTTGTGCAATTATCAGTACGTGGGTCAGCAGTTAAGCGGGCAAAATATTTTACCCGACACGAATATTATTACCTCGCAGCGTGAGTTCCTGCGGTGTTGAGCACTTGGAAATATAATGTCGTATTTCAAGGCGGTGCTCTTTTCAAAATACAGTTTTCAAAAACAGCGCCGATAATGGTACAATCATGATGACCTTACTTGTTTTGACTTTTCAAACTTAGTGTGGCGGAGGTTGATTGATTCTATGAGAACGAGATCTCTGAACTTTTTATCAGGCGCTGCTGCCGGTGTGTTCTTTGTGTTTTTATTTTTCTTGTCTGCTTACTCTGCAGAAGCGAAAACTTTGGCGGATTTCGAGCAGGATGTTATGGGATATCAGACGGCTCCGATGGAGCGTGCAAATGCTCTTGAGAAAGAGCTTGCGCACTACAGAGGTTCGGAGGATGGGCTTGCACGTCAGAACGGTGTTGCCGTGTCCCGTATTCTCAAATATGAACTCACACTTGATAATCTTATAAATATGTACCGAAGCGTTGCGTTCCTTCAAAAGCGCGGCTCGCAGGAAGAGAGTTTTATGCTGAGTGACGAGCGTATGTCCGAAATAGTTGATGAGGTGCCTCCCTATTCATTTCTTTTCTATCTTAATTTTATAGAGGATGTCCAAAACGTAAAACGTGAACTCGCTGTCCAGCAGGAGCGTCAGGATAATGCAAAGGATTATATCGCGTCGTCGGCAAAGGAGAGGCTTGAGAGAGAGCGTGAGTACAGGCTGCGTTCGGCAAAGATCGAGACCGGGGGAGACAGCAACATGCTCACTGCAGCTTGGGAGCTTGTCGAGACAAAGTCCAAGCTTGAGCAGTCTATCGTTACAAGAACATTTTACGCTGTGTCGCTTGAACTTGCCACAAATTCGTTGGAGCAGATCTCTGATAAAAAGAGGATTCTTGAGTCGCTTCTTCCCAAAGTCAGCAAAAATGTTAAGGTTATGCGCGAAGATTTTCAGTACCTCGACGCATCTGTTTTTGCCAGATTAAAAGCGCTGAACTCAGATATTAATTTTCTAAGCAAGAGGCATGCTGCGCTAAACGCAATGATTCAGGAAGATCCTCTGCCTGCCCCGTTTCGAAAATATTCTCGCCAAGTGGAACTGGCTCTTGTAGAGCGGGAAATTCTGGTTTTGCTTGATATTGTGGAGTTCTGGTCGTCCATGCGTCTCACGTGGACAACGGCATCCGACCTTCTTGAAGGCTCTCTCTCTGTACCTGAGGAGAAGGAGATGGTGGATACTGCTACGATGCTGATAAACCAGACAGACGCTACAATGGCGTACTGCGGCAAGGAAATTCAAAAGATAAGAGAGTGCCAGCAAGAAGTGCAGCGGCGTTTTGCAAATGAGTTTATGGATAACTCCGAACAGGCTGAAGCGGAGCATAAGGCGTTTTTGCTCACTCTTGAGGCACAGAAGGGGCGCTATTTACAGTATATTGTAGATATGGGCGGGATGAAATCTCAACATGTGCAGCTGCTGTCGGAGATAAACAGAATTCTGGATAAGCAGAGCCCTGAAAAGCAGCTCGGGTATTTTTGGTATGACAATCTTGACGATGTCTTGAACTTTGAGCTGTGGCACTTCGGAGATTATCCTGTCACACTGTACGGAGTTCTGAAAGCGCTTTTGATTCTCGTTGTGGGGCTTATCCTGACCAGATCTGTTGCGGTATTTTTCAAAAACAGAATGATGAAGCGGCTTTCAATGTCGGAACACAGCATCCTGCTTATTGAAAAACTTTTGTATTATACGGGATTTATTATTTCTGCCCTTCTCTCTCTTTGGAGTCTTCGCATTCCGCTCACGGCCTTCGCATTTTTAGGCGGCGCCATGGCTATCGCGTTGGGCTTGGGCACTCAGAAGATTATGGGAGACTTTTTCAGCGGGCTTCTGCTCATTTTCCAGAAGAAGCTGCGCATAGGCGACGAGGTGATAATCGGGGACGAGCGCGGGATAGTTCGCGAAATTACCATTCAGAATACGGTGCTTCGCTGCGATATGAGCCGTGACCTTATTATTCCGAACAGCAAGGTGCACGAGAGTGCGATAATAAACCTGACAAGGGACGATTCGCGAATCATGGTGACAGTGCTTGTTTCCATCTCATACGGCAGTGACGTTGATAAGGCGGCAGAGATAATAAAGAGGATTTTAATGAGCGAACGTATGGTTCTCGGCTATCCGGAGTTTCTTGTCCGCATCGATGACCTTGCAGAAAGCGCAATCGTGTTCAGGATTATGTTCTATGTGGATCTGGCCAACACGAGAGACGGAGAGGCTGCAAGTATTGTAAGGTATAAGATATTGCAGGCGTTTGCGGAAGAGGGTATAGAGATTCCGTTCCCGCAGACGGAAGTGCATATCAAGAATAATAAGTAATGGCGAATGGCATATATCTTTGCGGCAAACAGATTAAAGCGATGTGCTCTGCCGTTTGCGCGCAAAGGATATGCCTATTTTATTTCCTCTATTTTTGAAGCGAGCTCTTCCCAAATAGGATAATTTTCTTTAAGGTTTTCCTCCGTCTCTTTGAGCTCTATCATAAGAGCCTGAACCTTTGATGAGTCGGAGAGTACCTCCGCATTGCACAGAAGCTCCGATATTTCCTCTTTGCGCGCTTCGCACCGCTCTATTTCGGCCTCTATAGGGGTTAGTTTGTCCTGCAGAATTTTGCGCTCTCTGTAGAGCCTGTTGCGCTCTTCGGCTTCGGCGCGCTTTTGCTCTTTTGTTTTACTTTCGGCTTCCGGCGCGATTTTAGGCTCATTTGCGGGCTGCGCGGAATCTATCTGTCTCTGCCTTTTTTCTATAAACCACGAGTAGTTGCCGGGGTAGTCGTAGAGATGTCCGTCCCGTATTTCTATGACTCGCCCGACGAGGTCATCGAGGAAGGCTCTGTCGTGGGAGACGATGAGTATTGTGCCGCCGTATTCGAGAAGAGCCTTCTGGAACAGCTCTTTTGTCGTCATGTCAAGGTGGTTGGTAGGTTCGTCCAGTATGAGCAGGTTGGATTCGGAAAGCAGCATTTTCAGCAGTCCTACACGGGATTTTTCCCCTCCCGACAGTACAGATACCTGCTTGTATATTTCGTTTCCGGAGAAGAGGAATGCCCCTAAGAGGTTTCGCTTCGCGCCTTCCAGCAGCTTTGAGCCGGTGCTGTTGACCTCCTGCCATATCGTGCGGCTGTAGTCGAGGTTCTGCGCGCTCTCCTGCGAGTAGTATTTGCGTTTTACGTTGAGTCCGAAGGAGACCGTTCCCGATGTAGGCTCCTCGGATTCGTTGAGCAGGCGCAGAAGCGTGGATTTTCCCGCTCCGTTCACGCCAACAAGCGCGACACGTTCGCCCCGCTGTATTGTCAGGTTCACTCCCTGAAATACAGTGTGCTCTCCGTAGCTTTTTGAAAGCTCCCTGCCCACGATCACGTCAAGTCCGCTTCTCGGGGCTTCGGGAAATTTGAAGCTCACGCTCTTTGACGGGCCTTCAAGCTCCGTTATTTCCATTTTTTCAAGCTGGCGTATGCGGCTTTGCACCTGCGTAGCCTTCGTGGCTTTGTATCTGAATCTCTCCACAAAACGCTGAATGTCCTCAATTTTTTCCTTCTGCTGCTCCCACTCCGCCTCAAGGCGTGCGCGCCGTTCCTCGCGCTCCGTCAGGAATTTTTCATAGCCGCAGGAGTATAGGTTTACTTTGCCGCCCGAGAGTTCCGCTACGGATGTGACCATATTGTCCAGAAAACGCCTGTCGTGCGAGACTGCGATTATTGTGCCTCGGTAGTCGCGGAGCCAGCCTTCGAGCCATTCCATGCTCTCTGTGTCCAAGTGGTTCGTAGGTTCGTCCAGCAGCAGTATGTCGGGGTGCGAAAGCAGGAGCGCGGCCAGTGCCACACGCATCTTCCAGCCGCCCGAAAATTCTGAGGTGAGTCTGTTTTTGTCCGTCTCGGGGCGGAATCCCAGCCCTTTGAGCACCTGTGTTGCTTCCACATCGAAGCCGAAGCCGCCCTTCGCTTCAAACTCGCGCTGCAGCCTTTCGTGAGCGGCAAGCGTGCTTTTCAGCGTCGGGGAATCTTCTTCCAGCGCGGCAAGTCTGTGCTCCGTATCGGCAAGCTCCTCTGTCAGCTCTTCAAGCCCCGCTCTGCGCTTGAGGTAGTCAATGAGCCTTATATCGTCTATCTCAACAAGGTCCTGCGGCAGATAGCCTACGGTGTGCCCCTTCGGCATGGTGACAGCGCCGTCGGAATATTCTCCGACACCCGCAAGCACACGGAGCATCGTCGTCTTGCCCGCTCCGTTGTCTCCCACGAGTCCTATTCTGCTGCGCGGGGTTATAAACCAGTCAACGCCGTTTAAGACGCTCTGCTCTCCGAAATTTACGCATAATCCTTTTATCTCGATCAGGGTGAGTTACCTCCCGTTCATATCTATTAACCGATACATTATATAGTAATAGGGAAAACTTGCAAAAACTTCCCGTGAGTTTGGAAGCTCAATCTTTTATGCGGGACGCGAATCTCTCCATTGTCTCTATATCGTGCGGGGTGTTTAAGTTGAAAAAAGACATTTCGCAGCTTCCGTACTTCTCAAGCTCCGAACTTTTCACCACAGTGAGATTTATTTGCGGATAGAACTTCTTTATTTTCCGCTCGCCGCTTTCCAGCATTTTTTCTATGTGCGGCAGGCAGGAGCGTCTGTAGTATGCGTGCAAAGGCTCCGTAAACCCGCCTGTTTCGGCTGTTACGGCCTGAGCCTCTTCCGTGCGGTACTTGCTCATCGCGCGTATTATATTCGGGTCAGCCATGGGCATGTCGCAGCCCAAAAGGAAGCCCCACTCAGTTTTCATAGAGGACAACCCCATGAAAAGTCCCTCAAGAGGCCCCCGCCCCTCTTCTCTGTCTTCCGCGAATGTTATGTTCAGTCCCTCCGTCAGGGAGGCCATTTCGTTTTTTATGCAGATGCTTCTGCCGTGCGCCGTAAGCAATATCGTTTCACAAAACAACGGCGCGATAACACGAAGGGTTCTCTCAAGAATGAGAGAACCCCCTATTTCAAGATATAATTTGTTTTCGCCGCCCATACGCAGCCCCTTGCCTCCTGCCAGCAAAAGCAAAGCTGCGTCCTTTATCCCATGATTTGCTCCGTCGGAATCAGGCAGCGAAATAGAGGAGGACATTTTTGAGCTCTACTGTTTCTCTTCGTGCCCGAGCGCGCCTGAGAATACGAGATAGTAGAGGGCTGCGACAAAAAGGACTCCGCCTACTATGTTGCCCATGGTGACCGGAATTATATTGCCGAAAAATCCCGCTAAATTCAGATGAGCCAGCTTCTCGGGAGCAAGAGCGGCAGCCTCCACAACGTCAGGACTTCCGTTCTTTATCATTATGCCGAGCGGCAGAAAATACATATTTGCGACGCTGTGCTCAAAACCCATCGCGACAAATGCGGAGACGGGCACAAGGCAGCAGATATACTTACTCACAATATCAAGCGCGGAATAGGACATCCAAACAGCCATGACGACAAGCCAGTTGCAGAGAATCCCTCGTATAAGCGCGGGGCCGAACGCGATGTTCACCTTTGCGGTTGCGATCTTTAGTGCGTTTACTCCCACTGCGCCTGAAACAAGCCCGGAGTGGTACGCAAGCCACGCCATCGCTATCGAGCCAAGGAAGTTTGCGCCATAGACTATTGCCCAGTTTCTCACAACCTTGCTTACAGGCACGCAGCCGGAAAGCACGCCTATCGGCATAAGGCAGTTTCCCGTGAAAAGCTCCGCACCGCCGACTACGACGAGCATAAGGCCCACGGTGAACACCAATCCGCCCATAAGCTTTGACATGCCGACTCCCATGTACAGAGCCGCATCCTGAGTGACGCTTGTCATCAAAAAGCCTCCGAAAGCAACGTATGCCCCGGCGAGAAATCCCATTACCAATAAGGTCTTGAACGACATATTGCCCTTCGCGTTTGCAACGTGACAGGCATTCTTTGCTATTTCTACCGGTGTTTTGTAATTCATTGCGATTTGCCTCCATATATTTTCGTACTTTACATTGATGAACATCGTTTAAATATAGCAGTTGCAAAAATAATTTGCAAGCAAAAAATAGCGATACATTTTGTTCGCTTTTGTTCACGGCGTAGTCATGCTTCCGCTAATTTCTCTGTTTTTGCTCTCCGCATAAAAAACGAAGCTACAAAGCTCATCCTGTCTTAATAACAAAGGAAAATTGTCCAAACAGCACGGACAATAAAAAACTTTATAGTACGTATATTCTAAATATTCTTGCGTAACTTGAGGTAATGTAAATTGACAGAAAATTTTATCATGTATTGGAGCCTCAAAACTCGTTTTTGATGTTGCAGTTACTTGCGGTAGAGGGTTATAATACTTACGGTTTGTGCGTATTTTCGCAAACATTTGTACACTTCGCGTTGAAACATGGCGGGCGGCCTTCCCGGAGTCGGCTGTCGTGTGGTTTTAATGTTGCAGTGCACACACTGCAATTTTCGATCTTTTCGGGTCGGAGGGCCCGAGGGGAAAAACAAGGAGGGTGCGTTTTATGGTGGAGAAATCGTCGGAAAAGGCGTGGGAGCAGTTAGCAGTGCTTCTCGACAAATACCGCGGCACAAAGGGCAGCGTCATTCCTGTGCTACAGCAGGCGCAGGAAATATTCGGATACCTTCCGAGAGAAGTTCTTATCAAAATCAGCAAGGAAATCGGTGTACCCGTCAGTCAAATTTACGGAGTAGTCACATTTTACGCTCAGTTCCATCTTGAACCCCGTGGGCAGAACATAATCCGTTCATGCCAGGGAACCGCCTGCCACGTGCGCGGCGCAAAAGCGGTTCTTGTCGCCATCAGAGAGAAACTCGGTCTCAAAGAGGGTCAGGTCACAACTCCCGACCTCAAATTTACACTTGAGACGGTTGCCTGCATCGGAGCCTGCGGTCTTGCTCCGGTATTCATGGTCAACGACGACACGCACGGACGTCTTACGCCCGAATCTGTCGGCCCGATCATGGACAAATACGCATAGCTCAGGCGCGGGAAGAAAGGGAGGATATTTCTAATGGCAATTAAAAGTCTTGAAGATCTTCGCAGAATAAAGGCCGAGTCACAGAAACAGACGGAAGCCAGAAAAAATAACGACACACAGATAATCATAGGAATGGGGACCTGCGGAATAGCCGCGGGTGCGCGCGACGTAATGGCGGCTGTTCTCGAAGAGCTCGCAAAGCGCAACCTGCACGACGTAGCCGTCCTCCAGACAGGGTGCATCGGAATGTGCCAGAAGGAACCCCTTCTCGATGTAGTGCGCCCCGGCGAAGACAGAGTCACATACGGCCCCGTCAAGCCAAGCGACGTACCGCGCATAATAGCCGACCATCTTGTAAACGGAAATGTTGTTGAGGATCTCGTAGTGGCGAAGATCCCCAGCGGCAAGTAGTCCGGAGGGAGGAATTCAAATGGCTCTCGTAAGAGCACACGTACTTATCTGCACCGGTACAGGATGCACATCCTCCGGAGCGAAAAAAGTTCTCGCGCAGTTTACGGAAGAACTCAAGGTAAAAGGCCTTG
>CAZBYL010000016.1:23145-43423 GCA_964496275.1 uncultured Synergistaceae bacterium
GCTTCTGTGAGTGCGGCCCGCTCGTCATCATATACCCCGAAGGCACGTTCTACACACGCGTACAGCCCGAGGACGTAGCCGAAATAGTCGAAACACACCTCCTCAAGGGACGCATCGTAACACGCCTTCTCTACAAAGAACCCACCACGGCGGAACAGGTTCCCAACTACAACGAAATCGCCTTCTACAAAAAACAGCACCGCCTTGTCCTCAAAAACTGCGGACACATCAACCCCGACTCACTTGAAGAATACATCGGCGCCGACGGCTACGAAGCACTTGCCAAGGTTCTCCTTGAAATGACGCCGCAGCAGGTAGTCGAAGAAATGAAAAAGACAGGCCTTCGCGGCCGCGGCGGCGGCGGATTCCCGACAGGAATGAAATGGGGATTCTGCCAGAAATCACCAGGACCCAAGAAGTACATCATCTGCAACGCGGACGAGGGCGACCCCGGTGCGTTCATGGACAGATCCCTTCTTGAAGGCGACCCGCATGCAATACTCGAAGGAATGATAATCGGAGCATACGCCATCGGAGCAGATGAAGGCTACATCTACTGCCGCGCCGAATACCCGCTTGCCATCAAACGCCTCAAAAACGCCATCGCACAGGCGGAAGAGGCCGGACTCCTGGGTCAGAACATTCTCGGCACAGACTTTAGCTGCACGCTTCACATCAAAGAAGGCGCCGGAGCATTTGTCTGCGGAGAAGAGACGGCCCTCATGGCATCCATAGAAGGCAGCCGCGGAATGCCGCGTCCCCGCCCGCCGTTCCCCGCAGTAAAGGGACTCTGGGGCAAACCTTCAAACATCAACAACGTTGAGACATTCGCCAACGTTCCCTACATCTTCCGTGTAGGCGCAGAAGAATACGCCAAACTCGGAACAGAAAAATCCAAGGGAACCAAAGTATTTGCACTCACCGGAAAAATCAACAACACAGGTCTTGCCGAAGTTCCCATGGGAATCACGATGCGCGAAATCATCTTCGACATCGGCGGCGGCATAATCGGCGGCAAGAAATTCAAAGCCGTCCAGATAGGCGGACCTTCCGGAGGCTGTATGCCCGAAAGACTCCTCGACACCTCAGTCGACTACGACTCACTCATCGCCGCAGGCGCAATGATGGGTTCCGGCGGACTCGTCGTAATGGACGAAGACACCTGCATGGTTGACGTCGCGAAATTCTTCCTCAACTTCACACAGTCCGAATCCTGCGGCAAATGCACCCCCTGCCGCGAAGGAACAAAGCGTATGCTTGAAATGCTCACCGCGATAACGGAAGGCAGAGGACAGGAAGGCGACATCGAAAAACTCGAAAAACTCGCAAAATCCATAAAGGCCGGCGCGCTCTGCGCACTCGGTCAGACAGCACCGAACCCGATACTCTCCACTCTCCGCTACTTCAGAGACGAATATGAAGCGCACATCAAGGAGAAGAGATGCCCGGCAGGAGCATGCACAGCACTCATCGGATACAAGATCACCGATAACTGCAAAGGCTGCGGACTGTGCAAAAAACAGTGCCCCGTGGACGCCATCTCAGGCGAACCCAAGGGAATGCACACCATCGACCCGAGCAAGTGCATTAAGTGCGGCGCATGTATGGCGAAGTGCCCGTTCAAGGCAATCGTTCGCGGATAATCGGGCAGAGGAAGGGGAGAATAAAACATGGAACTCGTTAAAGTTACTATAGACGGCAAAACCGTATCGGTACCAAGCGACTATACTGTAATCGAAGCCGCCGCCCTTGCGGGCATCCGTATCCCTCAGCTTTGCTACCACCCCGAGCTGAGCAAAGAAGGCGCATGCCGTGTCTGCGTAGTCGAAATCGAGGGCGCACGCGCCTTTGGTGCAGCCTGCGTCTACCCCGTCAATGACGGAATGGTCGTCCACACAAACACACCGGCAATCCGTGAGACACGCAAGGCCGTTGTCGAACTGCTTCTCGCAAACCACCCGCAGGACTGCCTTTTCTGCCAGAAAAACAACGACTGCGAACTGCAGACAATCGCTGCGGACCTCGGAATCCGTGAAGTACCCTACACAGGTGAAAAACGCAATGTCCTAAAAGACAAAGACAACCCCAGCCTCGTGCGCGACCCCAACAAGTGCATACTTTGCGGCCGCTGCATCAGAGCTTGCCACGAGCGTCAGGACCTCGACGTTTACGGCTATGTCAACCGCGGATTCAAAACCCTCGTCGAACCGGCCTTCGGACTCGGACTCGACAAGGCGACATGCACACTCTGCGGTCAGTGCGCAGCCGTATGCCCCACAGCGGCAATATGCGAAAAAGACGACACTGAGAAAGTCTTTGCGGCTCTCGGCGATAAAGAAAAATACACCATCGTCCAGACGGCTCCCTCCGTCCGCGTCGCCCTTGGCGAAGCCCTCGGACTTCCCGCAGGTGAGATCGTAACAGGCAAAATGGTCGCAGCTCTGCGCCGCCTCGGATTTGACAAAGTATTTGACACAGACTTCAGCGCCGACCTCACAATCATGGAAGAGGGACACGAATTCCTCCACCGCGTATTGAACGGCGGAGTGCTCCCGATGATCACATCCTGCTCACCGGGCTGGATTAACTTCATCGAAATGAAATATCCCGACCTCCTTCCGCACCTCTCGACGGCAAAATCGCCGCAGGGAATGTTCGGAGCCATCGCAAAAACATACTGGCCCGAAACACAGGGTATCCCGGTTGAGAGCATCTACAGCGTCTCCGTAATGCCCTGCACAGCCAAAAAGTCGGAATGTGTACGTCCGCAGCTCCAGAGCAACCCGGGAATCCCCGATGTTGACGCGGTCATCACAACACGCGAACTCGCCAGAATGATCAAAAACGCCGGAATCGACTTCAAGAACCTTCCCGAAGAAGATTACGACAATCCGCTCGGAGAATCCACGGGCGCAGGCGTCATCTTCGGAGTCACAGGCGGAGTCATGGAAGCAGCCCTCCGCACGGTCTACGCCGTACTCAACGAAGGCAAAGACATTCCGGGCATCATCTTTGCACCTGTCCGCGGCATGGAAGGCATCAAAGAAGCCACAGTGGACGTCCCTGTCAACGGACAGACGGTCACAGTCAAGCTTGCCGTAGCCCACACGCTCAAAAACGCGCGCACACTCATGGACAAAGTTCGCGCCGGAGAAGCGGACTACCACTTCATCGAAGTCATGGCATGCCCCGGCGGATGCATCGGCGGCGGCGGTCAGCCCCAGCCCGTCAACGCAGACATTCGCGCTGCTCGTACCGCTGCAATCTACCGCGAGGACGAAGGCAAGGTTCTCCGTCAGTCACACAAGAACCCCGACATCATCGCGCTGTACGACAAATGGCTCGGCAAACCCCTCGGAGAAAAGTCACACCACCTTCTCCACACCCACTTCAAAGCACAGCCGAGAGAGTTCTAAAATCGCCAAGACAAAACAAAAAGCCGCCCTTCGGGGCGGTTTTTTTTGTTGGCAAACGATAATCTCCGACATCTTTCTTATTTCGATACTTTACGGATCTCTGATGAACACACTGAGTGATTGATGGCAAAACTAAGTTCGGCTACGAAAATCATAGATTTTATGCCTTACTTATCGCACAAAACAGGAATATGCCGTTTTGGCTCTCCGCTTATGCTTATGCGAGCCAGACGGGAAAAAGCCGGAGCAATTTTTATTGCGGTTTTTTCGGTATTTTGCTTTCGCAGGGGACTTTTACTTGGCATTTGCCGCAGCCGTAGCGGATTTTTTGGTGTGCTCCGTGCGGAGGGAATGTCATTTTTTTCAGGTATGGTGAGCATAGTGTGTGGTCTTTGCCCTGTATTACTCCCTTTGATTTGTCTATCGCATCTGCGGGGCATCTTGCTTGGCAGGCTCCGCACATTGTGCAGTATTCGAATGGGTTTGAGTATGGGCGCTCTGTGGCTGGGATAGGGGCGTTTGTGATGATGCTTCCGAATCTTCCTGCCATTCCTTTTTCGGTTATTAGTCCCTTTGAGAGCCCGAAGGTGCCGAGTCCGCAGACGTATGCCGTGTGGCGTTCCGACCAGTTTGATTCGTATGGCGAGAGCATTTTGAATCTGGGGTCTGTTGTGGGGAAGATTGCGCTGTAGCCTTTTTCGCGGAGGTATGCGGCTATTTGTTCACCCAAAGCGGCAAGAGCCGCCTGTCCCTCTATTCTTGCGTGAAGCCATTCGTCTGCCGGTATGTCTCTGTCTTTTGCATTTGCCTTTTTTACATCTTCCGTGAAGGGGAGGAAAAAGGATATTACGCTTGCCGCATCGGGGAGCCAGTCGTGCGGGAGCATTGTGCCCATGTTAAGCGCGCCCTCTTTTCTCATTTTATCGAAGAGCGGGTCGTTCGCCTCGGCTGTGCCTATGAGTATGCCGTCCCACAGTTTCATACCGATGAGGTCTGTGCGCAGCGCGTCTTCCGCTGTGACATAGTTGAGCTGAGAGTTTGCCGTAAAGCCGCGAGCCAAGGTTTCGATTTCCTGTATGAGCATGGCTGTACCTCCTGATGTTTGTCAGTATTTTGTTGTATTGTATAGTACCGACGCCGATTGGGGCAATAAGGCGCGTATGAATTTTCTCAATATTCGTTATTTTGCCCCGTTGACTCGTTTCTTAAATTGTGTTCTAATATGTCCATCAAAAATAAAATATACCCTTTGAGGGAGTAATTGGCGCGCTTTTGCGCGTGGCAAGTCAACATCCTGACCTTGCGGTCTGGCTTGTCTTAAATGATGAGACTCATGTATAGCTTCTTGCGGAGCTGTGCATGGGTCTTTTTTATTCTTTGAAATTTCAAAGGAGGGTTTGCGAATGGATAGTTTTTTGAAAAGTGCGGTTTCTGTACTTCAGGAGTTCGGAGTTGATCCCGATAAGGAGCTGACTGCGGAGATGGTGCGCGTGAATCGCGAGAGGTTCGGCGAGAATTGTTTTACAAGAGAGAAGCCGATATCCATGCTGCGGAGGTTTATCGACGCTTCCCGCGAACCTATGGTGCTGCTGCTCATTATGGCGGCTGTGATCACTTTGGGAGTGAATATTGCGCGCGCTGTGAGCGGAGGAGAGACGGATTTTATCGAGTGCGCGGGTATTTTTATCGCCATTCTTCTGTCGGTTGTCATCACGGTGGTTATGGAGGGGCGCAGCGCCAAGGCGTTTGAGGCTCTGGGGCGTATCAATGATGATATTAAGGTGCGTGTGCTTCGCGGCGGCGAGTTTTCTCTCGTTCCGCAAAGAGAGGTTGTGCCGGGGGATATAATTTTTGTTGCGGCGGGAGATAAGGTTCCTGCGGACGGCAGGCTTATAGAGAGTACGTCGCTTATGTCCGACGAGTCCTCTTTGACGGGCGAGAGCGTGCCGTCGGAGAAGGATGCGGACGTCGTTATTACAGACCCCAAAACATCTGTCGCAGATAGGCTGAATATGCTTTATTCCGGCTGTTTTATCACAGGCGGCAGCGGTACTATGGTTGTTACGGCGACGGGAGATGCCACGGAGTTCGGCAAGATAGCGGCTGAGCTGTCATCCACGGAGAAGCACAGTACGCCGCTTCAGGAGAAGCTTTCGCATCTGGGCCGTACAATCACCGTTTTGGGAGCTGGCGCGTCCGCCGCGATTTTCGCGCTGCAGACGGGGCGTCACTTTATGAACGGCACAGCGGAGCTTGAGACTATAGCGGACGCTTTTATCACGAGTATTATCCTGATAGTCGCTTCCGTGCCGGAGGGGCTTCCGACCATCGTTGCCGTATCTCTTTCCATAAATATTATCAAGATGTCAAAGCAGAACGCCCTTGTCAAGAAGATGGTCGCATGCGAGACGATAGGCTGTATCAATGTTATCTGTTCCGATAAAACGGGGACTCTTACGGAGAATAAGATGACCGTTACGGATATTTGCAGCGAGGGTTCGCTGATTAAGCCAAACGAACTATTTTCGGAGCATCTTATCAATAATTTCTGCATAAACAGCACTTCGGATGTGTCTGCGGAGGGCGGGGAGAAAATTTTCATAGGAAATCCCACGGAGTGCGCGCTGCTCTGCTCGGTTCTCGAAAGCGGCGTGGATTATAAAGAGGTGCGCTGCGATTTGGATATTCTGCACTGCTTCCCCTTCTCTTCGGACACAAAGAGGATGACCACTGTCGTCGAGTGCGATGATAAGGCCGTTGCATATTCCAAGGGAAGCCCCGAAAAGATACTCTCAATGTGCGGCGTAAGCTCCGAGGAGCTGCGCTTTGCCGAAGCGGCAATCACTTCGTTCCAAGAGAGGGCATGCCGCGTGATAGCCTTCGCACACAAGGATATAGTGAGCTACGAGAACTATAACGACAGGCGCGCCGAAATAGAGAGCGGTATGGTGTATGACGGTTTTGTCGCGATAACGGACCCTCTGCGCAAAGATGTGTATGATGCGGTGGCGGAGTGCCGCAGCGCCGGAATAAGTCTCAAGATGCTGACCGGCGACAACCTTGTGACGGCGCGTGCCATCGCACAGGAGCTGGGTATCTTGGAGGGCGGGCGTATCGCGGTGGAGGCCTCGGAGCTTGACGATGTTTCGGACTCGGAACTTGAGGAGATGCTTCCCAAAATAAGCGTAATAGCAAGGAGCACTCCAACGATAAAAATGCGCGTTGTGAAGGCTCTGAAGGCGAGCGGCAATATTGTCGCCGTTACGGGGGACGGAATCAACGACGCTCCCGCCATCAAGAATGCGGATGTCGGTATTGCAATGGGGATAACAGGCACGGAAGTCTCCAAGGAGGCAAGCGACATAGTCCTTCTGAACGACTCATTCGCCACGATAGTTCGCGCCGTTCAGTGGGGGCGCGGTATATATGAAAATTTCCAGAGGTTCATACAGTTTCAGCTTACGGTAAACCTCTCGTCTGTCACAGTCGTGCTGTTTTCCATACTTGCCGGTTTTGAATCGCCCTTCACCGCCATGCAGCTTTTGTGGCTGAACATCGTAATGGACGGTCCTCCCGCTCTGACTCTGGGGCTTGAGCCTATACGCGGCGACTTGATGCAAAGAGCGCCCACAAAGCGCGGCGCGAATATAATATCAAAAGACATGTTTGGGCGCATCGCGTTCAACGGATTTTTCATCGCGGCGGTATTTCTCGGTCAGCACATCTGGAACTTTATGGGAGCCGCAGAGGGTGAAATGTCCACGGTGCTCTTCACTCTCTTTGTAATATTCCAGCTCTTCAACGCCTTCAACAGCAGAGAGCTGTCAGACCGCAGTATATTCAGCGGCATAGGGGCGAACAAGCCCATGCTCGCGGTCTTCGCCTTCACCTTCGCGTTTCAGGTCGTGATAACGCAGTACGGCGGAATGTTCTTTGACACGGTTCCTCTGTCGCTTGAGATGTGGCTGAAAATAGTCGTGACAGGATTCGGCGTTGTGGCGGCCTGCGAATTTGCGAAGCTTGCAAAAAGAGCCTGTCTGCATATCGCGGCCTGATTCCTCAGCCAAAGCAGCGAAACCTTGCGGCAATGACTCAAAATCCCAACGCGGGACTCATTGCCGCGCACCACTCTTGTGCCTATGATCTCCGCACACCGGCTTTTGAGTGCGGCTTACGCAGCGGATGCGCCGGTTCTGTATTTCTCTCGATTTTAATAATTCAGAAAATTGTGTTAAAATATAATCATAAAATTATAAGAATGGGGGCTTTCGCATGGTAACTAAAATGAGCACCGAGTATATCAACGTACCGGGCGGTTTTATCAGTCTGAGCAAACTCGGAGATATTGAGGAGACAGTTCCGGTTCTATATATCCACGGAGGCCCCGGCGGAAACTGCTCGTCCTTCATGCCAATGGCGGAAAAGCTTGCGGAAAACAGAATCGTCTATCTGTACAACCAGATAGGCAGTGATGAAGCGGCTCACATGGACGAGGATCACCAGTGGCAGCCGGAGTGCTATATCGAAAATCTTACAACAATAATAAAGGCGATACAGAGTCCGCGTCTCCATGTGATAGGCCGTTCTTGGGGCGCGTACCTTGCTGCGGAGCACCTTGCAAGGAATCCGGATTCTCCCGTAATATCCGTCACAATGACAAGCCCGTTCATCAGCACAAAGCTCTGGCTTGAGGACGCAATGGCCCGTCTTGCGGAGTTCGGCGAGGATGCTTTGGGTGTTGTGCAGGAGTGCGAAAGCGGCACTTGCTATGACAGCAGCGGGTATCAGGAGATAATCACCCGTTTCAACAACACCTTTCAGTGCCGCAACGACCAGATAAGCAGGCTCGGGAATCCGAACTTTACAAAGGCGATAAGGACAAAGAGCAATGAAGGCATGAAGGTTTATAAAAAGATGTGGGGCCCCAGCGAATTTACCTGCACGGGAATTATGAAGGATATGGACATTACAAACCTTCTGCCGCGCATAAAGGTTCCCGTCCTTCTGCTCATAGGCGAGTTTGACCAGGTGAGTCAGAAGAACTGCGAATACTACAGGTCTCTCATACCCGGCGCAAGAATGGCGGTTATTCCGCACGCGTCTCAGACGGCGTTCCTTGAGAATTTCGACGTGTTCTACTGGACATTCTGCAACTTCATAGTAAATGTGGAATAAGCGTTTATAAAAACAGATTGTTTTGCCGCTGTGCCGCATAGGAAGACCGTGCGGCACATTTTTTGCGCGGTTCGGCCGGTTGTTACACCCAGAAGGCGGCAGAGCATGCTTTTGCTCTGCCGGATGAGGGTGCTTTGGATTTTTGGGTTTTAGCTCTAACTTCCGGTAGAACCACAAAACCAAGGTCAAGAGCACCCTCATCCGTCTGCGGAAGCCAATCCGCAGCCACCTTCCCCCTAGGGAAGGCTTTAGAAGCAAAATCAACGGCACACACCGTTTTTTCAGTGGTTTTCCACCAGTCGTCTGCCAACGCTCCAAACAATCGTTCAACCACCGCTCAACGCCCCCGCCCCTAACAACGCCCCTGCCCCTGCCATTGTTTGCCAACTGCTTGCCAATCGTTCAGCCACCGTTTGCCAACGCCTCATGCTCCTGCCCCTAACAATCGTTCAACCATCGTTCAACTATTGTTCAACCACCGCTCAACGCCCCTGCCCCTAACAACGCCCTTGCCACCGTTTGCCCATTGTCCGCCCATTTGTTCGCTAAATCTCTGTTCTTATATTCCTGTATGTATATAAGTAATAAGTGTTATCCGGTGTTAAATTACGCATGAACTGAAGATTGTTGATGAAATTTTTAGTTCATCTTCACGTTTTATTTGGTATAATTTAAAATGGTTTCGCTTAGTTGATGCGAGGCGGTTCAGTTTGTATTTTTTTGTGCAGTCGATTTTAAAAAAATCAGGCGGGGGTTCTGTAATGCCTACTTTAAAAAATATACTTATAGTCGAAGACGACTCTGTCAATCGCCGGATCTTATCGAAGATTCTGAGCCCGAGCTATAACATACTTGAGGCGAAGGACGGAGACGAAGCTCTTGCTCTCTTGAGGGAGAAGGGTGACGCTGTTTCCGCTGTTCTGCTTGATATCATAATGCCTGTTACGGATGGCTACGAGGTTCTGCGGCAGATGCGCCGGGATCCTAAGCTGGGGCAGATTCCCGTCATTGTGGCAAGCGGACAGGAGGGAGACGACGCCGAGGTGAAGGCTCTCTCTCTGGGAGCGTACGACTACATAGTAAAACCCTACAAACCTGAAGTGATAAGGCACAAGGTTGCCAATACTATTCATCTTCGCGAGACGGCGGCATTTATAAATTCGGTGCAGAACGACAGACTTACAGGCGTTTTCAGCAAGGAATATTTCTACATGTGCGCCGAGAATATCATAAAGAACAACCCCGATAAAAAATATGACATCATCTGCTGCGATATTGAGCGTTTCAAACTTGTAAACGACCTGTATGGAACCGCAACGGGAGATGTGCTGCTTAAGCACGTTGCGGAAATGATAGCCGAGAGCGTCGGCGACAGCGGTATCTGCGGACGTATCGGGGCGGACGTTTTTGCGTTTATGGTAGATCACAGGGAGAGTTATGAGAACAGCCCTCTGATAAAAGAGACGGAGAACGTCACCATAGAGGGGATAAGCTTAACTATCATCCTGCGCTACGGAATTTACTGCGTGGAGGATAACACCCCAGTAAACATCATGTGCGACAGGGCTTCCCTTGCCAAGGAGTCCATTAAGGGCATGTATGACACCTACTTTGCCTACTATGACGACGGAGCGCGCCGGAAACTTCTGGATGAGCAGTTCATCACTTCCTGCATGAAGCAGGCTCTTCTCGACGGAGAGTTCAACGTATTTTTCCAGCCCAAATACAACCTCAAAACCGAGCAGCTTGCCGGTGCGGAGGCATTGGTGCGCTGGATGCACCCCGAGAGGGGAATAATGTCTCCCGCCCAGTTTATACCGTTGTTTGAGAAAAACGGTTTTATCACGGATCTGGACATTTACATCTGGGAAGAGTGCTGTAAAAAAATACGGAACTGGATAGATGTGGGACACCTCCCTATAGCCGTATCCGTCAATGTATCCCGTGTGGACGTATACAACCCCAATCTGCCCGACCTCTTGATTGAGCTGATAAAGAAATATAAGCTGAGCCCCAGGAATCTGCACTTGGAGATAACGGAGACCGCCTATACAGAAAATCCGGAGCAGCTTATTGATGTTGTTGCAAGGCTGAAGAGTCTCGGATTCGTAATAGAGATGGACGATTTCGGCACGGGCTACTCGTCTCTCAACATGCTTTCCGAGCTTCCCATAGACGTCTTGAAGCTTGATATAAAGTTTATCCAAAGCGAGGAGAAGAAGGGGCACAACAAGAGTATTCTGAGCTTTATCATAAGCTTGGCAAAGTGGCTGAACCTCTCCGTCATAGCCGAGGGAGTGGAGACAAAGGCTCAAGTGGAGCTTTTGCAGTCGCTGAACTGTGAATATGTACAGGGGTACTATTTCGCAAGGCCGCTTCCTCTTGCCGATTTTGAAGAGCTGCTTGTCAAGTCGGACGTTCAATCCATAAAGAAGGATTACAACCAAATTCCGAATATTCCCAGTGATGGCGGCGAGCGCAAGACAATGCTGGTTTATGACAGTGCGGGAGAAGACCTTGAGTTCTGCTCCAACCTTTTCAAAGACAAGTTTGACGTGTTAGGAGCGGCCGATATGGAAGTTACCCTCTATCGCGTCGCATCTTTGAACGACAAGATAGCTGTTTTGGTGATAAATTTTGAAGATATAACGAATATGGAGCAAATAGAAGAGCTTTATTATGCCTGTAAATCGCATAATATTCCAACTATTATTGTTAGTAATAGTTTGAATAGTCTTATGACCGAGGCTTTGCACATGGGTGTTTCTGACTGTATACTGCGCCCCTACAATAACGAGGCGTTTAGCCACCGCACCGAGAATGTCATTTCCCGCGCCAAGATAACTCAGTTCCAGAGGGAAAACGAGATAAACGCGGCGATTATCGAGATGAAAAAACGGGCGGAGGAAGATCCTCTCACAAAGCTTCTGAACAGAATCGAGTTCGAGTCCAGAGTGGAAATATTCTTTATGAATAATAAACATCCCAAAGGCATATTTGTGATGCTGGACATTGATGACTTCAAACATGTCAACGATGCTTTCGGGCATGTTGCGGGAGATAAAATTCTCTGCAATATCGCAGATGTCCTCCGCTCCATTTTTACGGAGACAGAGCTAATCAGCCGTATAGGCGGGGATGAGTATGCGATCTTTATTCCTTTTGAGCTGGACAAAGACTACTTAAACAGCAAACTGGAAAACCTGTACAAAGAGCTGAACGTAGATGTAGAGCACATTAAAATTTCCTGTTCTGCGGGAATAGCTTTATGTCCGATGAACGGAGCTGATTTTGAAGCTCTGTACAACTGCGCGGATATCGCTCTTCTCACGTCAAAGCGCAATGGCAAAAACCAGTACCGTTTCTATGAGAGCGATATGGAGCTGCCTATAATAGCTCACATCGAAGAGAAAGTTGTCAGCCTGTTGGACAGCACATCGGACGCCATGTTTGTCTCTGATGCCTACACAAGCGAGATAATATATATCAATGAAACTGCCTGCAATATCTTAGGCAAAACAAAGAAGGAGTGCCTCGGCTCTCGGTGCTATCAGATATTCTGGAGCAGATGCCGTAATTGCGACAGATGCTTTAATATCGGCCAGTGCGTGAATGAGTTCTACGAGGAGGACACCATGCTGCTGGATGAAGTTACTTCCGTTCACATAAAGGCGAAACTCGGTTACTGGGATGGCAGAAAAGTGAAGATACACTACCTCCAGAATATTCACAAATGCGAGGGACAGTGCAGCTGTACACCTGAGCAGAAATAGCAAATTTTCGGTTAGAAGCAAACATCGCTGCAAGCATAAATACAATACCCGGCATACCTAAATGGCAGCCGGGTATTGTTGTTGGCATATCTTACAAAACCTGTATGTGCGCCACAAATAAGAGAATATATTACGCGGAGCGAGGTTCCCTCATCTCGGGAAAAATTTCCGTGACTCTGTCCAAAATTCCGTTCAGATGTGCAATAGCCACGCCGTAATTCGTAATCGGCACACCCTCCGCTTCGGCGCGTATCAGGCGTGACATAAGCTGCTTTCTGGTAAACATGCAGCCGCCGCAGTGCAGTATCAAAGAGTAATCCGCGAGGTCTGAGGGGAAATCTATCCCTGCCGCTATCTTGACGGAAAGCCCTTCGCCGCACCTCTCGCGCAGCCAGCGCGGAATCTTCTCACGCCCGATATCCTCTGTGAGCGGCGCGTGTGTACAGGCCTCCGCGACAAGCACGCGGCTCTTCTCCGTCAGCGAATCAATAGCCTTCGCGCCGCGGACAAAGGCGGCAAGGTCTCCCTTGCTGCGAGCCATTACGATGGAAAACGACGTCAGAGGAACGCTTCTCGGCACGAGCGCGTTGACCTTTGCAAACACCTGCGAGTCCGTGATAACAAGCGAAGGCGGTTCCTTCAGAGCGTCCAAAAGCGCGGGCAGACGGTCGGTCGTTGCGGTCAGAGCCAGTCCGCCGTGGTCGAGAACGTCACGTATCACCTGCACCTGCGGAAGAATAAGACGCCCCTTAGGCGCCTGAATATCCTGAGGCGCGACCAAAACGACTGTACCGCCAGGGCTGAAAAGGTCGCCCGTAAGGGTGGGGCTCTCAAAATCCGTCGGAGCTCCCTGCACGATAGCCGAAAGCAGCGCCGCCCTGTGAGCTTTGACGCGAGCCGACACAGCCACAAAAGGAATATCCAATGTGTGCGCCAGCTTGGAACGAAGCTGTTCCACGCAGGAACAATCTATCGCATCTGCCTTATTGAGCACCCCGACAACGGGAATCTTGCGCGCCGTAAGCTCTGCCAGCCAGCCCCTTTCAAGAGAAATATCCGACATATCGTCCGCCGGAATCACAAGAAGCGCGAGGTCTGTCTTCTCCATCATATCTCTTGTGCGCTTAATGCGAAGCTCTCCCAGCTCTCCCACATCGTCAAGCCCAGCCGTGTCGATAACAGCCACAGGCCCCAGCGGAAGCAGCTCCATACTCTTAATGACAGGGTCGGTGGTAGTCCCCGCAAAATCCGACACAAGAGCTGTCTCCTGCCCTGTAACAAGGTTGATAAGGCTCGATTTGCCCGCATTGCGCCGCCCGTAAAAACCTATATGAAGTCTGTTGGAACGCGGAGTTTCATCCAAAGACATACACAGTCACCCCCCAATAAAAATCAAAATCCAAACACGCCGCCCCGATTTCCCGCAGCACATCGCGCGGAAATAACAATTCTCATTATAGCTCCGACAGCTATTTATTGCGTTTTTTATTCTTTCGGTTCAGCTCAAACCACGAGTAACATAGCTACAGTCGGCATTCACCGCTACAATACTTTTAATATCTCTGTTTTCCTGCCCCTTATGTTCTTTTTCTGGCCCTTTTCGAATCAGCCTCAAAGCATGATAAACGTGGTCACAGTCAGCATTTTTCTTTGCTATACTTTTGATGTATCTACTTTTCTGGCCCTTTTATGTTCTTTTTCTGGTCTTTTTCACGATCGTACCTTTTCTATTATATCCCTCACAACACAAATTTACGTCTTACCGCAGAGCATTATTTTCGGAAACTTGTATATAATAGGCGGATACTTTCGTGCTGTTGCGGGGTGTTGTGGTGGGATCTCATTTTGATTTTGCACGGCGGAAAAAAATTATTGCGGCAGTTATTATATTTGCCGCAGCTGCGGGGCTTCTTGCTCTCTATGCGCGCGTCGGGAGGCTTTCTGTGTCGGAGCTTGAGGGATATAAGCTCGGGACTGTCGTGCGCCTTGCTGTTTATACAAAAGATGAAAAAAGAGGCGGCTTGATTCTCTCCGAAGCTATGGGGGAGGTGTCCCGTATGGAGGGGCTTTTCTCCGTGAATATCGCTTCGTCGGAAGTGTCGCGGATAAATGCCGCTGCGGGACGTGAGCCTGTAAAAATAAGCAGGGAGACGATGGAGCTTTTGGAGCGCGCACTGTATATGGCGCGTGAGAGCGGAGGAGCTTTTGACCCTACTGTCGGGCCGCTTGTCGCTCTCTGGGGTATAGGCACGGAACATGCAAAAGTTCCGAGCGCCGAAGAGATAAAGCGCGCGCTTTCGTATATAAATTATTCTCTTGTGAAAATAGATAAAGAGAATTCATCGGCCTACGCCGCTTCCGGACAGAGAATCGACCTCGGCGGCATAGCCAAGGGTTACATAGCCGACAAACTCTCCGTTTTCCTGCGCGGCAAAGGGGCGGCGAGCGCGCTTATAGACCTCGGCGGCAACCTTGCCGTAGTGGGTAAGGCTCCGTCCGGCGAGCCGTGGCGGCTCGGCTTGCAGCACCCTCTTAAACCACGCGGAGAATATTTTGCCGTGGTATCAGCTTCGGACGAATCCGTCGTCACATCGGGACCTTACGAGAGATATTTTGAGAAGGACGGCGTGCGCTACCACCACATCTTTGACACAAAAACGGGTTATCCCGCAAAATCGGACCTCGCTTCCGTATCTGTGGTGTCAAAAAGTTCCGCAGATGCTGATGCCTATTGCACTGCGCTCTTTGTGGCCGGACTTCACAAGTCTCTTGAGTTTCTGCGCCTGCACCCCGATATAAAGGCCGTTCTCGTATCCAAGGACGGAAATTCCGTATACGTCTCCTCCGCGCTGAAAGAGAGATTCTCGCTGCGCGATAACTCTATGAAGCTCTCTTTCTACGGAGAAGAGAGATGAAGCGGGGCGACAGAGTGATGTTTCTGCTCTTTGCGGTTCTTGTTCTGATGTCGGCGGCTGTATGGCTGCGGCAAAATTATATTTTGCCGGACGGAGCTGCCGCGGAAGTATTGCAAAACGGACATGTGATAAAAAAAATAGACCTCAGAAAGGCAAACGGCGAGGAATATCGTTTTGCCTCGCATGGGTGCGTGAACCTTGTGCGCGCAGAGCATGGCAAAATAGCCGTGATAAGCGCGGACTGTCCGGATAGGGACTGTGTCAGGCGGGGCTACATAAGCCGACCCGGCGAGAGCGCAGTCTGCCTCCCCGGCCGCCTTGTCATCAGGATATCGGGCGCGGGAGAAGTTGACGGGGTGACATACTGATGAAGCTCCGCAACATGCTGCTTGTCTCATTCTTCGCCGCGATGGCTCTGGTCTTTAATATGGCCGAGGGCGCGCTTCCCATGCCTCTGCCGGGAATGAAGCTCGGTACGGCAAACATTTTTTCGCTCGCTGCTCTTGTCCTCATGGGGACAAGGGAGGCTTTTGCCGTCACTCTGCTGCGTGTGGCTCTCTCGTGGCTGTTAAGCGCAAATGCCTTTGCCCTCGCGTGCAGTCTGTCGGGAGGAATCGCGGCGACGGCTGTTATGGCGCTGCTGTATAATAGGTACAGGGAAGATTTCTCCCTTCCTTGGATAAGCGTTGCGGGCGCATGGGGATTTAATATATTCCAAACTGCGGCTGCGGCTTTTATCGTGGGAGATATTCGCATAACTCTATACCTCTTCCCCCTTCTTACGGCAGGCACTGCGGCGGGCTGGGCTGTGGGCGTGCTTGCAGGTATGGTCGTCAAGAGAGTCAAGGCTCTTTACCGCGCTTAATTTTTTAATATCCGAATAACCTATCTCATAACAAGGAGAGCAAAAATATGAGAATTTCAATAGACAAAGCGATATTTGATAATTTTCCGAACGCAAGAGTGGGATGGCTCACGGCTGAGGTGTCTGTAACAGATTCCTGCCCTCACGCAGATGAGCTGAAAAAACAGCTTGAGTCAAGAATGAACGATATAGGAATATCCGCCGATACTTTGACACTTCACCCCGATATAGCAAGGTGGCGCGAGACTTACTCAAAAATGGGGGTAAAGCCCAGCAAGTTCCGCTCATCCATAGAGTCTCTGCTGCGCCGCCTCTTCAAAGGAGACGTGTGGAGCGTATCCAATGTGGTGGATTGCTATGACTGCGTATCGGCAGTGAACCTCCTTCCTATGGGCGCGCACGATATGGAACGTCTGTGCGGTGATCTCACTCTGCGCTACGGGCGCGAGGGAGAAAAATTCTATCCGCTCGGGGCGGGAGACGCGGAGATAGACGTTGACACCCGCAACGTCGTCTATGCCGATGATGAAAAAATATGCTGCTGGCTCTGGAACTACAGAGATACAAGAGAGGCCTCCGTTACAAGCGAAACCAAACGCGCCCTCTTTCTCATAGATAACGCCTTCGAGACGGAATGGCGCACTGTTGAAGACGGGCTTGCCGCCCTCTCCGCCGAGCTTGAGAAAATCGGCTGCAAAGTGCAAAAGAGCGGCGTTGCGGATATCTCAAACCCATCCTGTGAGGTGTAATGCCGATGGCGAATACGGGCTGCTGCGGAATGGACTGTGACTCATGCGAGGCGCGCAAAGCCACGGTGCGCGGCGACATTGAGGCTCTTGCGAAGATAGCGGCGGGACAGGAAAGCCGAGGCTGCGCCTCCTTCATCCTGCCTTCCAGAATGAAATGCACGGGCTGCCTGACCGCAGGCGAAAAAAGCGTATCCTGCAACGAATGCCGCATAAGGCTCTGCGCGATGGAGAACCACGTTCCCCACTGCGGTTTCTGCGAGGAATTCCCGTGTGACCTCGGAAGTGAGGTTTGGGACGCGGTTCCGGAATACAAACACAATCTTGAAGTCTTGAAAAGCAGATAAAAACGCTCTCCGCGCAATCAAGTTTAAACAATAATTATTTATAATTTGCCGATTTATGATACACTCTACAGATATTCTCAAGTATGCGGTTTAACGGAAGGAAGAATGGTGATGACAGACGGCATAAACAGCTCAAATCTTGGAGCTCAGCTTCTTGCGGAAGCGGAGGAAATTCAAATAGAGATGCAGGATTGGAGAAGAGACTTTCACCAATTCCCAGAACTCGCGTTTGAAGAAAACATAACAGCCTCAAAGATTTGCCGTGTGCTGAAATCAATAGAAGGCATGAAAGTCATATCAGGCTTTGCCATGCCGACATGCGTAATAGGAATACTGGGCGAGGACATTCCGGGCCCCGCCATAATGTTTCGTGCCAGCATGGACGCGCTCGCCGTGGAAGAGGAGACGGGGCTTCCCTACACCTCCTGCATTCCGGGGGTTATGCACGCCTGTGGACATGATGCTCACATGGCGTCGCTTCTCGGCGCGGCAAAAATTCTTGCCGGACATGTCAGCGAGCTCAAACACAGAATAGTATTTCTCTTCCAGCCCGCTGCGGAAGGCAGAGGCGGAGCCAAGACACTCATAGAGAACATGTTCCTGGAAAAATTCAACATAGGAAGCTGCATCTGCCTGAACTGGCTGTCCGAGCTTCCATACAGCGAGCTGTACATGAGACGCGGAGTTCTCACAGCTCTCTCCGACAGAATACACATAGACATAAGGGGCGTTGCGGGACATGCCGCGGAGCCTCACATGGCGGTTGACCCTGTAATGATTGCTGCTCACATCATGATTGCGGTACAGACCATGCTTTCGCGTGACGTTGACCCGAGAGACCCCGTTGTCGTCTCATTCGGTCAGGTTGAAGCCGGCATCGCATACAACGCCATACCGGAGCAGGCAAACCTCTGGGGCACACTGCGCGCCTTCAACCCCAAAACAAGGGACTTTGTCCAAAGCAGAATAGAAACCGTTGCCCCCGCCATAGCAAAGGCTTTCAGAGGGCTTGCGTCCGTGGAATACACCAGAAACTACGGACAGGTGGAAAACGACCCGGGACTTGTGGACTCTGTGACTCGCATAGGAGTACCTTTCTTCGGAGAAGACGGAATAAATATGCTGGAACGCCCTCTGCTCTCAGGAGAAGATTTTTCATTTTTCAGCAGTTGTGTCCCCTCCCTATTCATGCTGATGGGTACGGGGCTTGAATATGCACATCACCATCCGGCGTATGACGTGCCGGAGAGTATGCTTCCGTTTTCAGCGGCATGGGAAGCGTATCTCGCACTGACGCTCTAGCTTTGGAGGGGATCACTTGGGTCCTAGACTTGATAGTTTAATAACGGAAAACCTGGAAAAGCTCCAGACGGAGCCATTTGTGTGGTGGCAAAAAACATGGTGGTCACGCGGAGCGTTCCTCGAACTTGTGGAAGAGTGTGAACGTCTGCTCACCGAAAGCCGCTTCAAGGCCGGACAAAGGCTGGCTCTTCTGCTTCCCAACTCGCCGATAATGCTTGCCGCCACTGTTGCGGTATGGCGTCTCGGCGGGGCTGTCGTACCGATAGACTACAGAGGGGGATACGTATCCCTCATAAAACAGCTCAAACATGCGGACGTATTTGCCGCGATAACCTTTAGGGGCTGTGCCAGCCTCGTTCCGCTCATATCCGAAGAGGGTATACCTTGTATAATCACAAGCCTCGACGAGCCGGGCGAAACAATCGCAGGCCGTCCCTGCGCCGAAGAAAGCAGCGACACCGCAGTCATATTCTTCACCTCCGGCACGACGGGAGAGGCCAAAGCCGTGCCCCTCACACATGCCAACCTCATTGCGGAAATAGACGCCTGCGTCGAACACATAGACACACTCACCGAGGACGACGCATTCCTAAACGTGCTTCCCAACTTCAACGCTCTCGGTTTTGTCTGCGGAGCGCTCATCGCGCTTGTAAAGGGCGCGAGGCAGGTCGTTCTGCAAAGCTTCATTCCCACGGACTCAGCCATGTCGGCCATACGCGAAGCATCTGTCACAATTGTTCCCGCGGTTCCCACAATGATAGCTCTCATGCTCAGCGCAGTCGTGCGCGGGGTCACTCCGCCCGCAAGCCTAAGATACGTGCTCTCCGGCGGAGACAGACTGCCGCCTGAATTCGGCAAACGTTCAGAACAACTTCTCGGCGCACCGGTCATAGAAGGCTACGGCGTAACCGAAGCTTCATCCGTCGTCTGCCTTTCGCCCGGCAAAGACAAAGCCAAAGAGGGCACGGTCGGAACAATGCTCTCCTGTGTCGAAGGAGAAATCCGCAGCGACGAAGGAGAAGTTTTGGCGGCGGGAGAAGAGGGACACCTCTGGGTGAGGGGAGCCAGCGTCGCCGCCTCCTACTACCGCAATCCCGAACTCACGGAACAGAGATTCGTAAACGGCTGGTTTGACACCTGCGACATAGCAAAACTTGACGAAGAGGGATACCTCACTCTCGTAGGCAGAACAACGGACGTAATGTTCGTCGGCGGATTCAAAGTATACGCGGCGGAAGTCGAAAAAGTTCTCATGCAGCACCACGCTGTGGCAGAAGCCGCAGTAATAGGAGTACCGCGCTCCATAAGCGGCGAGATCGTCAAAGCGTTCATCGTTCTGAAAAACGGAGAAAAAACAACGGCGAGAGAGCTCACCGAATATTGCAAAAAACGCCTTTCCTACTACAAAGTACCCAGAATAATAGACTTTCTGGACAAAATGCCCCGCTCAAGCGTCGGAGAAATACTCAAAAGAAAACTCAACACGGACTAAACACAAGCATTGACTCCGGCAGTCGCAAAACCGCCGAAAAAATTTCAAACCGAACAGCAAACAAAGAACCGCTCTTCCTCCCCAAACAGGCACGCATTAAGCAGCGTCAGGTTTGGGGGGGCTTTTATATTCTGTTGTGAAGCTGCGGGGGCAAAGCAGCCTCATATACGCGGACATATTTCTCTCTTATCTCCTGCATTCCCGCACAACCTAACAATACAAAACCGCAATAAACCTCTCTGCCAGA
>CAZBYL010000017.1:0-42440 GCA_964496275.1 uncultured Synergistaceae bacterium
AGGGGTGGGGAATTTTCTTTGCAATTTTGAGGATTTGGGGCTTGCAAAATACACCACAGAGCTGTGTTCCATTGGATATTACAAGCTCTTTGGCTATGGGGGCGCGGAAGAATGTACAGGTTTTTAATGGATATTATGTACCGGATATAACAGGTGATACTGGTGGTTTTCTCTCACGAAAACCGCCATTGTTTTACAGGGCTATTTATCGGAGGGGAAAAACATGTCAAAAGTTAAAAAGGTCAGTGTCGGACTATGCGGGGCTGGTTTCGCAGGTAAGTTTCATGCATACGGTATCAATCGCGTCTACGGTGTGGATGCTCGGGTGAGCGTACTGTGTGAACCCAATCGTGAACTTGCCGAAACGGTTGCAGCCAAATACGGCATACCGCGCATTTGCTCGGATTTCAAAGAACTTCTCTCAGACGACGATATCAACGTGATAGACATCTGTACGCCGACAAACATGCACTGTGCGATGATAGAAGAGGCTGTCGGTGCTGGAAAGCACGTTATTTGCGAGAAGCCCCTGATGGGATACTTCGGTGAGCCGGGTGATCCCTCTTTTGTCGGTGAAGTAAGCAGAAAAAAAATGTACGGCGTAGTGGCGGAGCGTCTTAATCGTCTGCGCGAGACCGTAAAAAAAAGCGGGCAACTCTTCATGTACGCGGAAAACTGGATATATGCGCCCGCAATCAGCAGAGCTGCCGAGGTACTGCGGGCATCAAAGGACAAAATCATGCTTATGAAGGCGGACGAAAGTCACAGCGGTGCGCATACAAGGCTTGCCGACGAGTGGAAAAACTCCGGCGGCGGCGCTCTTATTCGCCAAGGCTGTCACCCTCTTTCGGCTGTGCTTTTCCTTAAGCGTACCGAGATGGAGGCGCGCGGCGAGACGTACTCTGTCTGTGACGTTTACGGTGATGTCGGTACCGCTCTGAAAAAACTTTCGGGCGCGGAGCGAGGTGCGATCGTCGCGCAGCCAAAAGATGTTGAGGACACAGGGATGATGCAGCTTACCTTCGGTGACGGTACGAAAGCAACGGTATTCGCTTCGGATGCGATACCAGGCGGCATCCGAAATACAGTTGAGGTCAACACTACCGGTGGAAACATGTACTGCAATATATGTCAAAACAATTCACTCATAGCTTATGCCGCCAACGATGACATGCTGAAGGATATTTACGTTACAGGCAACCTGGAGACAAAACGAGGATACCAGTACATCGCGCTTGAAGAGGAGTGGTTTCGCGGGCAGATACAGGAGTTCCAGGACTTCATGGAGTGTGTGGCTTTTGCCAGGGAGCCTGTTTCAAACATCGATATTGCCTGTGAGACGGCACAGCTTATGTATGCGGCATACCTGTCTGCCGAAGAGGGGCGGAAACTTTTGCTTTGTGAACTTGAGGGGTGCAGGTGATGAAGGTTACGATTCTCGGAGCAGGTTCTTTGGGCAGCGTCATCGGCGGAGCACTTTCGCTTGCCGAAGCTGATGTCACTCTTGTGGCACGTAACCGCGAGCATGTGGAAGCCGTTAATACATCGGGACTGAAGATAATAACGGGCGGTCTTGAGCGCACTGCATATCCGCTTGCCGTAACCGACGTAAGCGGACTTCCCGCGGCTGAATTGCTCATAGTCTTGGTAAAGTCGTTTGCCACAAAATCGGCGATAGAGGAAGCAGGTTCCGTTATAGGAGAACATACGGTCGTGCTTACGCTGCAGAACGGCCTCGGCAACGAGGAGTTAATCGCGGAAATGGTAGGCGCGGAAAAGGTTATCGGCGGCAAGAGCTATCTTGGCGGAGTGCTGATCTCCCCCGGTGTCGTCAAAGCGGGGATAGACGGGAAAGAAACAATAATAGGAGAACTGGACGGCTCTGTCACCGAGAGGGTTAAGGCTGTTGCAGAGCTCTTCAACTCCGCCTGCATGAGCACAACGGTGAGCGATAATATAAAGGGCTTAATATGGGATAAGCTGTTGCTGAATTCATCTACAGGTGCGGTTTCCGCGATAAGCGGTCTCTGCTACGGTGAACTTTATAAATTGCCGGAGATTGAGAAAACCGCATGTGCGGCGGTGAGTGAGGGTATAGCTGTTGCCGTGCATCTTGGAATAAAACTCTCAATCAGCGATCCTAAGGAAATTTGGGAGAAGGCAAGACGGGGCCTTGCTTATGACTTCAAGACCTCGATGCTGCAAAGTGTGCAAAGCGGTCGCCCTACCGAGATAGATTCTATAAACGGAGCATTGGCGCGTGCCGCACGGGAGATCGGACTTCCCTCGCCTGTAAACACGACTCTTACTGCCTGTGTTAAGGGGCTTGAAGCCGCAAACAGGCTTAAAAACGAGATGACTAAGCAAGAGGACAAAGTGGACCACACCGCAATTTATGTAAGTGATATTGATGGCTGTGTGAATTTTTTTGAAAAGGTATTTAAAATGTCCGTTACAGACGACCGCAGAGCAGAATCGCTTCGTCAGTCTTGGCTGGACAGCGGAATTCAGCTGATAGAACAGACCTGCTGTGCCGGGGAGCTGGCTCATATAGCGATATCCTGTGACGATCCCAAACATGTGAGTGATGCAGCCGCGGCCTATGGGGCTAAGCCGGTGGAAGGCAAAGAAAACTGGTTCTTGGCTCCCTGCGGAATCATGGTGGAGTTGGTAAAAAAATAGCCTGATTCCATGTTTTGAGCAAAATTGCTGACAATGCGGAATATGACCGCTAAATCAAAGCCGAACGGTGCGTTGCCGTTCGGCTTTTTCCATTTGCATACGATGGATTATACACAGCGTATCAAAAGGAACGTAAGCCGCTTGTAAAGCACCCGAAAACAATAAAATCAAGAAGGAATCATGCGGCAATATCTGCTGTCTTGTAACGCGCACAAACGGCAGCTTCAGAGCTGTGGCAGCCGCTGTCTGTGGTTCGGCGCAAGCAATGATTCTTCTATTTGGCAATGCGCGTTATCCATTTTTTATCTCCGAAGAAAAGGGGTATTTCGTTTTGCGATAACTCTTATCGCCAAGTGAAATTGCAATCTTTTATCTCTTATTTATAATAAAACCATCAAGACTGAACTGAGAAGTTATAAAAAAATTTCAGATAAATCAAAGTATGAAAATGGCATTACCTCATACCACTGTTGGTATATTGCCAAAAGGAGAGTGCAGAAATGAATAAAAATCGCAGACACGGTGGGAGCGTTCCGGTATTGTCGGCAATGGACGCCGTCGCGATGATAGAAGATGGATCTGTTGTCGCAGTCGTGGGAGCCGGCGGCGGAATTACTGAGCCTACGAAACTGATAGACGGACTCGCCGAACGTTTCAAAAAGACAGGAGAGCCTAAAAATTTGACATTCTGGCATGCCACGGGGCTTGGTGACCGCGGAGACAGGGGAATGTCCCCGTTTGCGCAGCCGGGACTTGTTAAGCGCGTTATCGGAGGTCACTGGGGACAGTCGCCCCGCCTTGCCGAGATGGCGGAGCGCGGTGAAATAGAGGCATATTGTCTGCCGCAGGGAACCATGAGCCAGCTTCTGCGCACGGCGGCCGCCGGACAGCCGGGGCTGCTTACCCATTCAGGGCTTAATACATATATAGATCCCCGCCAAACCGGGGGCAAACTCAATGACCGCACCACGGAGGAACTGATAGAGCTTCTCGAAATGGATGGACGGGAGTGGCTCTACTACCGCGCACCCAAAATAGACGTCGCCATTATCAGAGGAACCACCGCCGATACGGACGGATACATCAGTATGGAAAGCGAAATTGCACTGCTTGATTCACTTCCGATGGCGCAGGCGGCTCACAATAACGGCGGAATCGTTATCGTACAGGTGAAAAACCTTGTTAAGGCGGGGACAATCCATTCACGCAATGTTAAAATCCCCGGTTATCTGGTGGATGCAGTTGTCGTAGATCCCGATCAGAACCAACTTTATAATGTGCAGGAAAATCGCTTTTTTAGCGGCGATTACATCGAAGAAGAAGGGAAGTGTGAATCTCTGCCGCTAAATGAACGCAAAGTCGTAGCAAGGCGTGCGCTTATGGAGATAAAGGACGGAGATGTGGGGAATCTCGGGGTAGGAATATCGGACGGAATCGGTAACGTTGCGCGGGAGGAAGGTCTCAGCGGCAATTTTACTCTGACGATCGAAACCGGACCTATCGGAGGGGTGACCGCGCAGGGAATATTTTTCGGTGCTAGCGTAAATTCAAAAGCTCTTTCGGATATGCCCGCACAGTTTGATTTCTACGGCGGGGGCGGACTTGACATTTGCTTCCTGAGTTTTGCCGAGGTGGATCCTCTAGGAAATGTCAATGTCAGCCGTTTCAACGGCAAGATTCAGGGTGTTGGTGGTTTTATTGATATTTCTTCGCGCAGCCGCAAAATAATTTTCAGCGGAACACTCACAGCGGGCGGGCTGAAAACGGAAGTCGGTGATGGGCGTATAACGATAACAAATGAAGGACGTTTTAAAAAATTCCTGACAAAGACAGAAGAAGTGTCGTTCAGCGCTGCCGAAGCGGTGCGTAACGGACAGGAAGTTCTTTACCTGACGGAACGCGCAGTTTTTCGCCTTACATGCTCAGGCATAATGCTTACCGAGGTGGCACCGGGAATTGACATCGCGCGTGATATTGTTGCACACATGGGTTTCCGTCCATTGATTGCTGATGAGGTTAAGGTAATGGACTCACGCATCTTCACCGACGGAATGATGGCAGTCAAAGAAGAATGGCTTAAATCTTAAAACAATAAAACACAACACAGGAGGAGATTTCAAAATGAAGAAGTTTATGGTGGCGGCAGCAGTATTTATCATTTCGGCAATGTTTTTGGGAGTGGGGACGCCGGCAAATGCGGCAAGTGCAAAGGTTATGAAGATTGGTCTTGTAACAGCGCGTGACACGGCACAGGCAAAGGCACTCGAACTCTTCATCAAAGAAGTGGAGAAGGATACAAAAGGTGCAATAAAAGGTGAACTTTTCGCCGATGCACAGCTTGGCGGAACGCGAGAAATGATAGAGGCGCTTCAGAGCAATATCATACAGGGCTACGTCGGCGGAGCTGCGGACCTTGCCCCGTTTGTTCCGGGCTTCAACGCTCTTGAACTGCACCTTATGGTTCCGCACAGCAGTTATAAGGATTATGAGGCGGCCGACAAAATATTTACAAGCGCTCCTGCAATGGAGATGCTCAAAGGACTTGAAAACTCCAATATGAAGGGACTTGCCTATTGGGAGAGCGGATATAAGCATATCACCAACAACAAAGGTCCTATAACGAAGCAGTCTCAGATGAAGGGACTGAAGGTCCGCAGCATAGAGAACCCCGGTCAGGTTGAGGCACTTAAGATTCTTGGCGCACTTCCAGTTATAATTCCCTTCCCGGAAGTATTCACTTCGCTGCAGCAGGGTCTTATTGACTCACAGGAAAACCTTATCGGCAACATCATCAAGTCCAACTTTTACCAGGCACAGAAGTATCTGACACTTTCAGGCAACCTCTATCTGCGCGCTCCGCTGGTTGTTAATAAAGGCTTCTACGATTCCTGCACTCCAGAACAGCAGAAAATTTTGATAAAGGCCGCAAAAAATGGTATTAAAAATATGAGAAGGCTTTTGATCGAAGAAGATACAAAGGGACTTGCATTTCTTAAGAGCAAAAAGATTGTCATAACAGATAGCATGGATTTTAAAGAAATCGTAAATATGCGCAAACAGCTGCGCCCGATGCAGGTCAAGTACATAGAAAAATATGACCCGAAAAACGGCAAAGAGTTTATCAAAGTAATCGATGCCGCTTGGGCCGAATGGGAAAAGAAAAACGTCAAATAGACCAACAGTGGGAGAGGGCGGATACAGAAGGCTCTGCTCTCTCCCGAAAAAAAAATTATAGGGGTTGAAGAGAGTGAAAGCTGCATTTTTAAAATTAATGGATGCGATAAACCGCGTTGTTATGATTTTTCTCGTATTTCTACTTATGTTGGCTTTTGTAATGCTCTTTGCGCAGATAGTATCTCGATATTTTCTGAAAATCCCATTCCTCATGGGGGATGAGATAAGCCGCTACTCAACAGTTTGGATAGTATTCCTTGGCACAGCTCTTGTGGCGCGAAGCAACGACATGATCAAAATGGAAGTTATCTACTCAATGCTTCCGTTTGCGGATAAAAACCGTGTGGTGTTTGAATGGCTTTGTCATATTATAACGATGGTTTTCTTCTTCTTCGTACTGGTGTACGGACTTAATATGATGAAGATAAACAGTATGCAGATTACACCGATACTGGGAATAAGAATGGCAATTCCGTATGCTGCACTGCCGGCAGGTTCTCTACTCATCATCGCCAACACAATCGCCTCACTTTGCACTCTGGGCGAAGTGAAAGATATTGATCCATTGGAAAAAATTGAGAGGGAATCCTCATGCTGATAATGTTTGGAACTCTTGTAATATGCCTCTTGATAACCGCTCCGATGGCGGTCTCAATAGGGCTTTCGGCGCTTACAATGATATGGGCAAACGACACTCCGACTATTGTACTCGCGCAGCGCATGTTTGCCGCCGTGGACTCGGCTCCGCTGCTTGCCATCCCGTTCTTTGTTTTGGCAGGGTCTCTCATGAAGGGCGGAGGTATCTCGCAGCGCCTTGTGAAATTTGCCAATGCCTGCGTGGGCGGCATCACGGGTGGGCTCTCGATAGTTGCTATCCTTGCTTCAATGTTCTTTGCGGCGATTTCCGGTTCCGGTCCGGCAACAACAGCGGCCATCGGATCCATCATGATACCGGCTATGCTTGCCAAAGGCTATAACATAAAATTCGTCGCTGCGACGGAAGCCACGGCGGGTCAGTTGGGAGTTATTATTCCGCCGTCAATTCCATTCGTAATATTCGGACTCGCTACCGGTGTCTCAATCGGAGATCTCTTCATGGCCGGTGTAATGCCTGGAATACTTATAGGATGCAGCCTTATTCTCGTTGCTTACTGCGTGGCAAAGACTCATGGCTACAAACCCGATAAACCGCTGCCGTGGGGCAAACGGTGGGAAGCCTTTAAAGAAAGCACCTGGGCGCTTTTCATGCCGATACTTATTCTCGGCGGCATATACAAAGGCATATTCACACCGACGGAATCGGCTGTTGTGGCTTCGGCATACGCACTTTTTGTAGGTGCGTTTATCTATAAAGAGCTTAAACTGAAAGACCTTTTTCCGATATTTGCCGAGACGATACTGCTTGTCTCCAAAATAATGGTAATTATTTCAGCAGCCGGCATCTTTGCCTACATTCTTACCATATACCGTATTCCTCACATCATCGGAAGCTGGTTTATCAGTATCACGGACAGCAAAATAATATTCCTGCTTATTGTCAACCTGCTGCTCTTGATTGTCGGAATGTTCTTCGACACAACACCTGCAATCGTTGTGCTTGCTCCTATCCTCATGCCTGTGGCGACGAGTCTTGGCATTGTACCGCTCCACATGGGAGTCATAATAGTCTGCAACCTTGCAATAGGGTTCATAACGCCTCCGTTTGGGGTAAATCTATTTGTAGCGAGCCAGTTGACGGGACTTCGCGTAGAGCAGATGGGACGCTACCTTTTGATGTACATAGGAGTGCTTATAGTTGATATTTTGCTCATATCCTATGTCCCGGCCATCAGTCTCTGGCTGCCCAGCCTTCTGTAACAACACGGCGCTTGCATAATATAAACGAATAATAAGCAAAGGGACCTCTTTTCGTGAAATGCGTGACCCAATGTTTTTCGTGGTTAGGCCTCATTTTGGAGAGTGGAAAAGTTCGGTAAATAAAATAAGGGAGAGAGACTAGATGGAAGAAAGACCACGCGGAAAATTTTATGAGGAACTTGAGGTCGGAGATAAGTTCACCACTTCGGCACGTACAATAACCGAGAGCGATATCGTGATGTACGCAGCGCTCACAGGAGACTGCAATCCCGTTCATACAGACGAAGAGTTTTGCGTGAAACATAATATTTACGGCAAAAGGATCGGTCACGGTTTGCTTGGACTCGCCTATCTTGACGGTCTGATCTTCAGACTTGGTCTTTTCGACGGCACGGGGCTTGCTTCTCTGTCGTGGAAATGGGAGTTCAAAGGGCCTATATTCATCGGTGATACCTTGCATGGAGTTACGCAGATAACGATGAAGCGTGAAACCAAGAAGCCTGGCCGAGCTATAATCAACGAACACGTCACCTTGCTGAATCAGAGAGGCGAGACGATCGGAGAAGGCGATCATCTGAATATGATTAGGATGAAACCGACAGAATAGCAAAAAACAAAGGAACGCAGGGATTTTTAATTCCCTGCGTTCTTCTATTTACGGCAGCTGCAGATGAAACTTATAAAGTTTTTTACGAGCGGCTGTGAGAGATTGGCCTGCGCCGCCGCTATTCCAAATATACGCGGAATCGGCGGCACCAACTTCAACGTCTTGTAGCCGATTGCGGAATAATTTTTTGCCGCTTTTTCGGAACACATACTGAGACCAAAACCGGCGGACACCAGCCCCATATTGGTGAGGAGGCTTGTGCCGTGGGTTTTAAGCAGAGTTATACCGTCGTCATCCCGTGTGTTATTCAGTGAATTCATCACGCATCCAAGCGCTGTGGTATACAGCGAACCGATTTCAGAAAAAATGAAAGTCTCCCCGCGCAGCATTTCCAGTGAAATTTCCGATTTATCCGCATACTCGTGGTCCGGAGGGACAATCAGCACCATCTCGTCTGTATAGAGGTGAAAGAACTTTACGTCGCCGCTGATATCGGGAGCGCAGCAGAATGCGCAGGTAATTTCGTTGTTCTTCAGCATGTCAACGAGAACGGTGCCCTCTCCTTCGTAAAAATCCAAAGAAATGTTTGGGAACGCGTTTGTAAATTCCTCAAGCCGGTGAAAAAAATCATAGCGTTCGGTTCCAGGAAATACGCCAAACTTGATAGTACCGCGGTCTGGCTCTGTGAACATTTTCATGTGTTCTCGGGAGTTTGCCTCTTTTTCACATATCTCTCTGGCGAAAGGTAGAAACTCTTCACCCGCATGTGTAAGTGTAATAAGCCTCATTCCCCGTTCAAAAAGCTTTATTCCCAGCTCCGACTCAAGCTTGCTTATCTGTGTGGAAAGAGATGACTGAGAAATATTTATCTCCTCTGCGGCTCGCGTGAAGCTCTGATATTTTGCAACCGCAATCATGTATCTGAGCTGATGCAGTTCCAACCGATATTCCCCCAATCCCATGCTTGTTATTGGTTTTCTTTACGCAAATCATTATACATAAACTGTCGTCGATTTACCTTATTGATATTTATAAAATCGGTGAAGCAGAGCGTACTGTAGATTGATAGGCACGCCTACATATAAGCGTCAAACCTCCCGCATCCGTTCACGACTCAAAACATCGTTTAAATTTCTCCCATCATCTGAGCAGGAGAGTTTTTTATGTTCAAACATACGGGGAAGGGATTAAGCGTCAAAGATTCCGCTCCCGATTATTCTTGAGAATCAGGTGTATTTTGCGCCTGCCGATTATTTCGGCACCCCAAACGGCACATAGTTTGACGTGCTTTGAGATCTAAAAGGCACCTCAAATCCCGGGGAAATATTTCTGGCACTTCGTCATTAAGATTGTTCTAGCCTGTGAAAGGATTTGCTGAGCGAATTTAAGGGCGGAAAGCTGCTCTTTTTTCTTTGCCGTAAATGACAAGTATGCAGAAAGAAGTGTCGACAGACCGGCGAATCCTGAGTTACAGCTGCCGCTTTAAGTGTTTCTCATAGTAACGGCAATTATGGGTGAGGTCAATTCGGCGTTACGTGCACCACCCTCAATTACAAAGAAACCTCGTTTAACATCTTGATATCCGTATAGTGTTTTCTATATACATGGAAGTCTGCCTAGGTAAAAGCATAGGTTCGGTTAATTCCCTGTCTTAGAGAGGACAAAGTAACACTTTATCTCGTTTATCAGATATAATATCGGAAGGGGGTGGTTGTCATGTCGGATATCAACAACAATGAAGCTGTTCATGGCGTAAGCCTTGCGAGTGAGACTGATATTTATCTTTTTCGCGAGGGAAGTCACTGCAGGCTCTATGATTTTCTCGGCTCTCACCCTATGGAGCACAAGGGGGTAAGCGGAGTTCTCTTTGCAGTTTGGGCTCCCGATGCGGAATCAGTTTCCGTAATAGGTGATTTTAACTCATGGAATCCTGCTTCGCACCGACTTGCTCCCAAATGGGACTCTTCAGGAATTTGGGAGGCTTTTGTGCCTGGCGTTCCGCCCTACTCCCGCTACAAGTACAGTATTAAGACAAAAAGCGGAGAGATTCTTGATAAGGGAGACCCTTTTGCGTTTTACTGCGAGTATGCGCCCAATACTGCGTCCAAAGTTCTGCCATTTCCTCAGCACCAATGGCATGACGGGGATTGGATGGCATCTCGGAAGGAAAAAAGCGCCGTGCGCAAAGCTCAGTCCGTCTACGAACTGCATGCGGGTTCGTGGAGGCGCACCGGGGACGATAACTATCTGACATGGCTTGGACTTGCGGAAGAACTGCCATCCTACCTTTCTGAGAACGGGTTTACTCACGTTGAGTTTATGCCCGTTATGGAGCACCCATTTTACGCATCGTGGGGCTACCAAATCACGGGATATTTTGCTCCGACGTCGCGGTACGGAACTCCCGCCGACTTTATGTATTTAATAGACTGTCTGCACAATGAGGGTATAGGCGTGATTCTTGACTGGGTTCCGTCTCACTTTCCCTCGGATGCGGCTGGCCTTGCAAAATTTGACGGTTCGTGTGTCTATGAGTATGCCGACCCTAAGAAAGGGTATCACCCCGATTGGAAAAGCTGCATTTTTAACTATGGGCGCGGAGAGGTTCGCAGTTTTCTGCTTTCGTCCGCACACTTTTGGCTGGATAAGTACCATGCGGACGGGCTGAGAGTCGATGCCGTTGCGTCCATGCTCTATCTCGACTATTCCCGCAAGGAAAATGAGTGGAATCCCAATCTCTACGGCGGAAAAGAGAATATCGAGGCCATAGATTTTTTAAAGAAACTTAATGAATCCGTCTACCTGTCTTTCCCGGACGTTCAGGTGACTGCAGAAGAATCCACATCGTGGCCTATGGTTTCACGCCCGACGTGGCTCGGCGGTCTCGGTTTCGGGTATAAGTGGAACATGGGGTGGATGAACGATACACTCAAGTACATGGCGCGTGACCCCATTTTCAGACAGTACCACCATAACTCGCTCACATTCGGAATGTGGTATGCCTATGCGGAGAACTTTATTCTCCCGCTCTCCCATGACGAAGTTGTTCACGGAAAGGGCTCGCTCTGGAATAAAATGCCGGGAGAGAAGTGGCAGAAAGCCGCCAATCTGCGTCTGCTTTTCGGCTGGCTCTTCGGACACCCGGGCAAAAAACTTGTGTTCATGGGCTGTGAATTCGGCCAGGAGCGTGAGTGGAATCACGATATAAGTCTTGACTGGCATATCCTAAAGGAAAATCTGCATGGCGGTATTGCTCTCTGGTTCCGAGACATAAATAAATTCTACAGAGATAACCCGCCGCTTTGGGAAATGGACTACGAACAGGGAGGCTTTGAATGGATAGACTGCGATGACTCCGCATCCAGTATAATATCCTTCATGCGCAGGGATAAATCTGGCAGAGAAGTCATGCTGATTTATAATTTCACCCCGGTTCTCAGGAACAACTACAGAATAGGAGTGCTGAACGCAAGAGCGTGGCGCGAAGCCCTGAACAGCAACGGCTCGTGCTACGGAGGAACGAATACCGGCAATCTGGGATATATAAAAACGGAAAAAGTATCATACAAAGGGTGTCCTTACTCAATATCTCTGACTCTGCCGCCTCTTGCATGTCTTGTTCTTGTGCCGGATAATTCAGAACACGCGGAGTCGGAATCGCAATAATTTTTTCGGGGGAGTTCATTTGAGTCGCAGAAGCGGAGTTTTAATGCACATATCAAGTTTGCCTGGCAGCCCCGGCGTCGGCGGGCTTGGAGCCGCGGCAAGGCGTTTTGCGGATTTCTTGTCGGAGGCAGGTTTTTCCCTCTGGCAGGTGCTTCCCATCTCGCCTGTTTCCTCTGTACTCGGAAATTCTCCGTACAGCAGCCCGTCTGCATTTGCGGGAAACAGACTCTTTATAAGTGCGGGCGACCTGTCTGATGAGGGTCTCTGCTCCGATTCTGATATCGGATACGCAGACAGTTCGTCCGCGGCCGATTACTCGGCTGCGGAACAGTGCGCAGATGTTTGTCTCTCCGCCGCGTGGAAAAATTTTATCTCAAGCCGGGATGAGTTTTCGGAACTTCGCGAAGATTTTTTACGCTTCAAAGATGAAGAGAGTTTTTGGCTTAGAGACTATGTTCTTTTTTCTCTCCTTAAAGAAAAATTCGGCGGCAAGTGTTGGACGGAATGGCCGGATTTGTTCCGTGCGCATGATGAATCCGCGCTTGTTTCTTTTGCTTCGGAGGAACATAACTCCTCTCGTATGGACTATCTTGCTTTTGTACAATTTCTTTTTTTCAGACAGTGGAGAAAATTAAAAGATTACTGCCATATAAAGGGGGTGTCGCTGATAGGCGATATCCCTATGTTTGTTGCCCCCGACAGTTCGGACGTATGGGCGAATCGGAATATCTTTCAGCTTGACGGTGCGGGCAGACCTCTATGTGTCGCGGGGGTTCCTCCCGACTATTTCAGTGAGACCGGTCAGAGGTGGGGTAACCCTCTTTACAGATGGGAAAATATGGAATCTGATAATTTCCTTTGGTGGCGCAGACGCATTGAGTCCTCGCTCAAACTCTTTGATATGGTTCGGATAGACCACTTCAGAGGTTTTGAGGCATATTGGTCGATACCGCAATCGGAGCTCACCGCGGTTAACGGGGAATGGGTGAGCGTATCGGGCGAAAAACTGCTTTCCGCCGTCAAAGAAAATATTTGCGCGGGAGAAGACAAACTTCCTCTCATTGCCGAAGACCTTGGTATAATTACAGACGGTGTACGCGCCTTGATGAATAAATTTGGTCTGCCCGGAATGAAAGTTCTGCTCTTCGCCTTCGGTTCGGACGTTGCGGATAATCCCTACGCGCCTCATAATATGTGCAAAAATGCCGTGGTCTACACCGGAACGCACGACAATAATACCGTTTGGGGCTGGTGGAGGGAAGAAACTTCCGCAGCGGAACGTCTCAGATTCAGGCATTACGCGGGAGAGAGCGGAGAATTTGACGCGGCTTTCAGGATGGCGCATCTGGCTCTTTCGTCGGTTGCGGACACGGCCGTCGTTCCAATGCAGGATATACTGGGGCTCGGTTCGGATTGCCGAATGAATACTCCTGGAGTCGGAGCCGGAAATTGGAAGTGGCGTATGACCAATGACGAATTTATGGGGATTTTGGAAAAAAGGTCGCCGATTGTTATTAAATACAGAGAGCTGAATGTTCTTTTCGGCAGGGTCAATAAAGTTTTTTAAGGAGAGAAATCGCATGGAATATAACAGAATAGGCAACGGCTACAGGCGCGCGGGAAGGGATTACAGGGAGCCTGTTTTTTTGTTCTTGCTTGCCGCCTTTATATATCTGAAATTTTATTTTCTCGAATATGCGATCTCCCACACAGCGACGCGATCATCACTCTCCGCGCTCTCTTCCTTCGGAATTTCGCTTATGCTTGTCTCTTCTGTTTCACTGTGCTGGCGCAGGCTTCGCCCTCTTCTCCTCTTCTCTTTGGACTTCCTGCTCTCGGGGCTTGTGTTTACGGACCTTATGCACCTAAGATACTACTCCGACCTGTTCACATTTGGGAACATAGGCCTGTCAACTCAGGTGGGGGAAGTAGCGGAATCTGTCGCGGCACTTTTTAAAGTTTCTGACCTCTTATATTTTGCGGACATTGCCGCTCTTGCTTTCTACTTTCTGTTTTTTCGCAGACTTTCGGTAAAGCCATTTTTCAAAAAAATCACGTTTCGCCGTATAAAATTAACACTGTTTATATTCTTGCTGGGAGCCTCCCTCCTTGCCTTGCGTATTTACACCTACGAAAAGCAGGTGCCAAATGTTCTGCGCTCCATGTGGGACAGACCTGCCGTATGCAACAATGTGGGGGCTATGACCTACCATGCCGTCGATTTTTGGAATGTCGCCGCAGATAAACTTTTCAAAAAGAAGCTTTCCCAAGCAGATGTTGATGAGATAAAGGGTTGGTTCGCCGATCGTGAGTCTGTAAAGGATAAGTCTGCCGATATGTACGGTGCGTATGCAGGAAAAAATCTAATCATAATACAGGTTGAGTCTTTGCAGCACTTTGTTGTCGGAATGAAAGTCGGCGGAGTTGAAGTGACACCGAACATCAACAGATTTGTAAAAAAATCAGCTTACTTCTCGGAAGTCTACAACCAGACGGGTTCAGGCAACAGCTCGGACGCTGAGTTTCTTGTAAACGCAGCTCTGTACCCATCTCCGTCGGGCGTGGCCTATACTCGCTTTGCAGGAAACAAATACGCGGGACTGCCTAAGATATTGGCGGACAGAGGCTACAGCGTTCTTGCTCTGCACGGAGACAGACCGGGATTCTGGAACAGACAGCACATGTACCCGGCTCTCGGATTTCAGCGCTTTGTCAGCAAGAAGGATTTTGTCGTTGACGAAAACTTGGGAATGGGGCTCAGCGACAAGAGTTTCTTCCGTCAGACTGTAAAAATGCTCAAAAACGAGCCAAAACCTTTCTATGCCTTTTTAATAACACTTACGAGCCACTATCCCTACAACTTTCCGGAACTGCTCAGACAGTGCGATTTCAATGCGGGAGAGTTTGACGGGCTGCTTGTCGGAAACTACTTAAAGGCAATAAACTACTTTGATAAACAGTTCGGAATGTTCATCAAGGGGCTTGAAAAAGAGGGGCTGCTCGAATCATCGATAATAGTTGTTTACGGCGACCACACAGCCATACCCGAATGGGACAAGCCGAATCTTGAAAAGCTCTTAAAACGTGACCTCAGAGCGCACGGAACTTGGCGCGGCATACTTAAAATTCCGCTCATCATAAAATTTCCTGACGGACGCTTTGCCGGTGTATCCGACGATGTTCCCGCAGGGTTGGTTGATGTCTCCAAGACATTGACAGAACTTCTCGGTGCGGAAAACAACCTTGGATTCGGACACAGCGTCTATTCCAAAAAGTCAAAGGAGCCGGTTATTTTCAGAAACGGTTCCTATATATACGGACAAGCATTTGTAGAGCCTTCAATCTCTTCTGCCGTTGACGTGAAGTCGGGCAAGACCTTAAAATATGCAGACTACAATGATATCACTCAAAAAGTTAAGAAAATATTAAGTTATAGTGATAAAATATTAGAGCATAATCTTATGGCTGAAATATTAAAGGAGAACTAAGTGACAATATGCTATTCCGTTCTTTAGGGGAAAGGGTTGAACGTGGAGGTGCGGCTCTGGCTGTGCTTGTTGCCGCATCTGTCTGGCTGAAATTCTTTGCCATTGACTTCCGCATCGCGTCGATTCTGGATTGGCCAACATTAGGCATGACGGGACACCACATGCTTCGCAGCTTTCTGCGGTCCGCCGCCGTGCTTATGCCGTCGCTTGCCGCGATTTTGTGTGTTGTCGTGCCTGCGTCCATGTTTCCTGTTCGCAGACGTCTCCTTGCTCTTCTTTCCGCAGACTTCCTGCTCTCAGCGCTTGCGGTAACGGATGCTCTCTTCCTGAGATACTACACGGACATCTTTATATTTCACGATATAATGCTCATTCCGCAGACCGGTCTTATCGTCAAATCAATATGGTCTTTGCTCAAGCCGTGGGACGTGCTCTTCTTTGCTGACATAATGATAATCAGCTTCATGCTGCGCAGAAAGAGAATATCTTTTACGTTCAAACCGCTCACGCGAAAGTGCGTTCTTGTCTCCCTGCTTCTCATAATTATCTCGGTATCGGTTCAGATGTCGGCGCTTTGGATGCTCAAGGAAGCGCGCCCTAAGATAATTAATGCAATGTATGACCGCCTCTCTGTCTGCGCTTGGGTCAGCACTGCCGCTTTTCATTGGGGAGATGCGATTACTCTCGGAATGAAGGCTCTCACCTCCGATTACGTGCCGGAAGAAAAAATCCGAGAGACAGCAGCATGGCTCGCGAGCAGAAATAAAGTCAGCCCCAACGGCATAGCGCGCGGGAAAAATCTCATACTGATTCAATGCGAAGCTCTCCAGTCGTTTGTAGTAAACCTTCGCATAGATGGCGCGGAAGTCACTCCGAACCTGAACAAATTCTGCCGAGAATCCCTATATTACACAAACGCGTGGGACCAGACCGCAGGAGGCCAGAGCTCCGATTCCGAATTTATGGCAAACAGCGGGCTATTTCCCGCACCTTCGGGAGCAGCTTACACAAGATTTTCCGATAACACATATAACTCAATAGCGCGTGTGCTGAAAAGCAAAGGCTACGATGCCGTGGTTGTTCAGGGAACATACAGCGCGTTTTGGAACTGCCACAGAATGCATCCAAAGCTGGGATTCCGCAGGCAGTACAGCCGCAACACATTTCCAAAGGGTGAGATTGTGGGGCTCGGTCTGAGTGATAAAACAATATTTACGCAAGCCGCGGCAATATTTTCGGGATTAAAGCTCCCATTCTACGGTTTTATAGTGACTCTCAGCGGACACCACCCTTACGACTTCGACGGGCTTGACGACGGAACACTGCGCCTGCCCGACGGCATGAAGGGGACAATGCTCGGAAACTATCTCACGGCAATGCACTATTTTGACAAAGAATTCGGCCGTTTCATTGAAAAACTAAGAAAAAACGGACTGCTTTCGGAAACTCTCATTGTTGTGTACGGAGATCACCCCGCAATACCGATAGCTTACAAAGAAGATTTGCAAAAGCTGCTCGGAACGGATTTGGAAAACCCCATCAACTGGAAAAAGACGCGCAAAGTACCGCTTATCTTTCACCTTCCGCTGAAAAGTGATTTTTGCGCTGAAAACGACGTAAACACAGGGCAGATGGATATTCTTCCTACGGTAGCGGGGCTGATGGGATTCAGACATAAAACCGCCTTCGGGAAAAACCTCCTGTCCGCTTCCGAATCGGACCCCGTTATCTTCAGAAACGGTTCGTATATATATAAAAATATTTTTGTTGAACCCGGTGTGGAACGAGCCACAGACCTTTACTCAGGCGAGCGCTATGACATATCGCTGTTTGACGCCGTCACCTCGGACGTTGAGAAACGCCTTGGCTTCAATGACCTCATATTGGAAAAAAATCTCATAGAACCTATTCTGAATATGAAAACCAATCTGTAATATTCTGTTGTATTTGCATGTGGTAACGTGTATTATTACACGAGCTGATACCTTTTGCCGGGTATCTCTGTTTTATCGTGTGCGGGAGGAGCTGTAAATATGGATAGTATAGAAACAGGTACGGAACTTTTTTATTGGGTGATTTGGTGGGGCTGGTGGATAATACAGTTTATCCTCTACACGCTTCTTGGCTTTCTCATGGTGGACGGAATCTACCAGATAATCGTAAGCATAAGGGGATTCTGGAATCAGAAAGAGCTGCCCATTGCAAAGAGATACCGCAAGTTTGTCGTCCTTGTTCCCGCTCACAATGAGGCGCAGGTCATAGCGCCGCTTCTCGACAGCCTTGCAAACCAGAACTACCCAAAAAACTGCTACACTGTTTATGCCTCCTGCGATAACTGCTCCGACAACACGGCCGACATCGTTCGCGAACACGGAGCCGTTGCTTTGGAGCGTTTCGACAAAGAACACAACGGCAAGACGTGGAACGTCCGCTGGGCTCTGACAAAACTTCCTTTGGAAGAGTCGGACGCCCTTGCCATGTTTGATGCGGACAACCTTGCCGACAAAAATTTCCTTTTCACAATGAACAACTACATGGAGCTCCACCCCGAAGCGGAGGCCATACAGGGTGTGCTTGACGTAAAAAACCCTGACGACAACTGGCTCACACGCTCTTATGCCCTTGCATATTGGTTCTCCAACAGATTTTGGCAGCTTGCCCGCGGACTCTGGGGTCTCTCTTGCACACTTGGCGGAACCGGGCTCGTTATCCGCGCCGCCACATTGGAGCGTATAGGCTGGAACTTGGAAAGCCTCACGGAGGACCTTGAAATGTCTACAAGGCTTATACTCTCCGGAAGCAAAGTTCACTGGAACAATGACGCAATAATATATGACGAAAAACCGCAGGACATCAAAATATCCGTGCGTCAGCGTACACGCTGGATGCAGGGGCACTATTGGGTGTTCTTCAAATACGGAATGGATTCGCTGAAATCCTTCTTTGTGACAAGAAAGCTGCAATACCTTGACCTCTTCCTCTATCTGCTTGCTCCGGCAAAATCATGCCTCGGAATAATAATCATGTTTGCCGGTATGGCATACACTCTCATCAACAACATGATTCTTTTCCCGACCATATCCGACAGCACTCCGCAGACAATGGTTGACTGGGGGCTGTTTTTCGGTATGCCGATATTCATGATAATAGCATTCTGCCTTATATGCGTTATCGTAGGTCCTTCCATGCACGAAAAGAAGTTTACACTCCGCTATGTCAAAGATACATTTGTGTACTTCTGGTTCGGTCTTACGTGGATACCCATACTCTTTAAAGCTGCCACACTAGCCAAGGACCAGAGCACATGGGTCAAGACGGAGCACACAAGAAGCATATCTATGGATCAGGTGGACAATAAGCGGTAGTCGGAAGGGGCGCTTCTCATAAAAACTCAGTTTGAGCTGTTTGCTTCAAGGAGGTTTTTGCCTCTCTTCCTTACACAATTTTTCGGCGCGTTCAATGACAACCTGTTCAAGAACGCGCTTGTCATCTTAATAACCTTTCGCCTCGCCGAAGAAAACGGAATGAACGCACAAATTCTCATAACGGTTGTTGCGGGGCTCTTCATACTTCCTTTCTTCCTCTTCTCCGCAACGGCGGGGCAGCTTGCGGACAAGTATGAAAAATCATTCCTGATCAGGATAATAAAATTTGTGGAAATAGTTCTGATGGCTCTGACAGCCGCGGCATTTCACTTTATGAGCCTGTGGGGGCTGATTATTCTGCTCTTCTTTATGGGAGCTCAGTCCACCTTTTTCGGGCCGCTTAAATTCAGCATACTGCCTCAGCACCTGCGCAGCGACGAGCTTGTTGCCGGCAACGGCCTTGTCAGTGCCGGTACATACATTGCGATACTTACGGGAACTCTGTGCGGCGGGCTTCTCATTCTCCATGAGCATGGGCGCATTCTAATCTCGGTCGGTATCGTAGGTGTTGCCGTACTGGGCTACATCGCAAGCCGTTTCATACCCAAAGCGGAAGCGCCCGCCCCCGATATGAAAATAGACCGCAACATTCCCCGCGCCACTTGGGGCATCATATCCTATGTCATGCCGCAAAAAACGGTCTTTCGAGCTATCCTCGGCATAAGCTGGTTTTGGTTTTTAGGTTCTGTCTTTCTCGCTCAGTTCCCCACATTCTCAAAAGACATTCTCGGCGGAAACGAGCAGGTCTCCACTCTTTTCCTTGTTGTATTCTCTGTGGGCGTAGGTTTCGGCTCTACTCTCTGCAACAGGCTGCTCAAAGGGCATATCTCGGGACGCCTTGTCCCCATTGCCTGCATCGGTATCTCTGCCGCAACTCTCGTACTCTACTTTTTCAGCCTTGCTGCCGATAAAAGCGGAACTCTCATAGGCGCAGCCGAGTTTATCTCTCATCCCGCATCATGGGGAGTTATGGGAGGGCTCTTCATGCTTGCGGCCTGCGGAGGAATATTCAGCGTACCAATGTATGCTATCATGCAGTCCTACAGCTCTGACGAACACAGAGCGAGAGTCGTCGCCTGCCTGAACGTCACGGACTCCTTCTGCATGGTCATGTCGGCGGTATTTGTCGCGGTTATGCTTCTTTTACGTATCTCCATAATCAATATATTCCTTATAATGGGAGTAATAAACCTGTTACTTACTTCGTTTCTGAAAAGGATGGCTGGTGTGAACGATGAACATTGATATAGTACTTAGGGAAAAAATCCTCGCGACCGGGCGTTCCATATTGGAAAAGAGGCTTGTGCAAGGCACGGGCGGAAATATAAGCGCAAGAACGGAAAGGGGATTTCTGATCACCCCGAGCGGTATAGAGTACCAAAACATAGCCCCAAGGGATCTTGTGGAGATGGATTTGGAAGGAAAAGTAATCGAGGGAACCTGTGTCCCCTCCGTTGAGCGTGAGATGCACAGACTCGTCATGGCCTCGCGCCCCGACGTAAACGCCGTCATACACACGCACTCAATCTATGCCACTTCCGTTGCGTCTGCCAGGATTCCGCTTGCCGCTCTGACGGATAATCAGGTTGCGATATTCGGCGGGGCGATACCGCTTGCAGAGTACGGGCCCATAGGCTCCCTGCGATTGGCTCAAAATGCGCTGAAAGCTCTGGGAAGCGGATGCGGTGTTCTGCTCTCAAACCACGGTTCAATCTGCACCGGCAGCACTCTTGCGGAAGCTCTGCTTCGCTGCGAAATGCTTGAGGCATTTGCCAGAGTATATATACTGGCAAAAATAGCGGGCGGCGGAGTTCCTCTATCGGAGGAAGAAATATCCTACGAATCAAGCTTCATAAAAGAAAACTACGGACAGAGAAAATAAAAAAATCCGGAAGGAACGTCGTTAATTGGAAAATATCAGAGACGATATCAAAAAAGCGTATACGGAAGCGGTTGAATCAGGAAACTCCACCTGCGACCCGCACATAACAAACATGACGGAGAAAAACTACGGAGAAACTCCGTCAGTACAAAGTTTCGGCTGCGGAGACCCCGTGCGCGCGGCTCTTCTGAAAGAGGGCGAGCGTGTCCTGGATTTGGGCAGCGGAGCGGGATTCGACCTCATACTTGCATCAAAAAAAGTGGGTCCGTCCGGTCATGTCTACGGGCTTGACATGACGGAAGCCATGATTGAAAAGGCAAGAAAGAATATCGCAAAACTGAACATAACAAATGTCACAGTGCTGCAAGGCTACATAGAGGAGATGCCGCTTCAAAACAACAGTGTTGATGTTCTGATATCAAACTGCGTAATAAACCTCTCTCCGGAAAAAGAGCGTGTCTTTGCCGAAGCATACAGGGTTCTGGACGACGGGGGCAGATTCTGCGTATCAGACGTAGTGCTCATGAAAAAAGTACCGGAAAAGGTAAAAAGCAGCGCGGCGGCATGGTCGGGGTGAGTAGCCGGAGCTCTTCCGTCGGAAGAATACAAACGCAAGCTTGAAGAGGCAGGATTCAAAGAAGTATCCGTTACAATAACAAAGCCTCACGAAATAAACATAGAAGTTCTCAAAAGCAAAATCATGGACTTGACGGAGCAGGACATAAAAGATATCGACGGAGTATCCTCAAGCGCTCTGATAACTGCTCTCAAGTAAGTTCTTACCTCAGAACGCAAAAATAAAGCCCCCGTCCCTTTGCAGTGAACGGGGGCTTTTTGCGATCTCATGTTCAGTCCGTGTGCTGAAGCAGTAATATAATCTTGGACACACAGGGGGTGCTTTTGACTTTTGGGGTTTGAGCTAAGCGACTGTAGAAATGCAAGGTCAAGTGCACCCTCATCCGTCTGCGGAAGTCCGTCCGCAGCCACCTTCCGGGTGTAACAACCAGCCGATTCGCACAAATCAGAAAACCGCTGTTTTGGCTCTCTGGCCGCCCACTGCCCGCCAACGCTCCAAACAATTGTTCAACCATTGTTCAACAATTGTTCAACGCCCCTGCCATCGTTTGCCCACTGTCCGCTTATCAGTTTACTGTTATCTGTGTCTCTTTTGAACCCATGATATTGCAGGTCACTTGAATGCGCAGTTTTGTTCCGGGCTTCACGTCATTCAGCAGAACCGTGTCGGAAAACTGTTCCGGCGAGCCCTGTTTGCTGTACTGCTTCATCAAAATCTGCTTGTTGCCGTCAAACACCGTAAGCGAAAGAATGTAGTGCTTCGCCACATCGTTGACATTGTGTTCCGATGTCACAGTCAGCGCATGCTGTCCGCTGTCCCAAGATGCGGACACGCTCTTTGGCGGGTGTGCCCATGCTCCGCATGTGAAAATAAGAAGAATTGAGAGAGTCGCCGCCGCAGTGAGTAATTTTTTCATAGTAACCACTCCTTGTCCTTTTTTGCCGCGATATTAGATAATCTCCGCGTCATATCCGGCTTCGTCTATTATCTCCAAAATCTTTGATTTTTCAAGTTCGGTTTCTATTACAACCAGCTTCGACTCAAGGTCTAAAGATTTTACGGCGCTTTCCGCGTTTGCTACTGCGTCCCTTATTCTCTTCTCACAATGAGAACAGCTCATATCAGGTATTCTCAACTTAAGTTCCGGCATCACAACAGCCCTCCCTACTATTTATTGGCGGATCCCGCTATTCTGAGCGAGTTCAGAATCACCGTCAGCGAACTCGCCGCCATAGCCGTTTCTGCGGCTATGGGGTGGAGAAGCCCCGACATTGCAAGCGGTATCGCAATTACATTATATACGAAAGCTCCGAAAAGGTTCTGGCGGATTATCTTCCACGTCTTGTCGGAGATTCTTACGGCGGAAACTATTTTTGACAGGCCGCCGCTGAGGATTACTATGTCGGCGCTGTCTACCGCCAAATCCATGCCGCCTCCCATAGCCACTCCTACGTGAGCGCCTTTCAGCGCTGCGGCGTCGTTTATGCCGTCTCCCGCCATCAGAACTTTTTTGCCGCGGCTTTGAAGCTCCTGCACGATGGAAAGTTTATTTTCGGGCCGCACCTCCCAGCGCACTTTCTCTATTCCGGCTGCCTGAGCAATGCGCAAAGCCGCTCCCATTCTGTCTCCCGTAGCCATAATAGGTTCTATCCCCAAAGACTTTAAGTCGCTTACGGCGTTTACGGAATCCTCGCGTATGAGGTCTGTCAGGGCGAAAAATCCTACGGGAACATCATTTTTCCTTATTTCTACAATGCTCATGTCTTTGTCATACTTCTTATGCGACGAGATGGGGCGTCCTGCCGTCCATTTTACCCCGTTCCACACTCCGCTCACTCCCTCGCCGGCAGTCTCAGTTATGCTGTCAGGTTTGGAAATCGGAGTCACATCTCCCAAAGCGGTTATTACCGCTTGCGCGATGGGGTGTCCCGATGAGGATTCGAGAGCGTATACGTAAGGGCGCGCTTCTTCGGGAAGCTCCCAGTTAACTACGGAAGGCTCTCCCTTTGTTATTGTGCCCGTCTTATCAAGTATTGCGCAGTCTACCTCGCGCAGAGTTTGTATCGCTTCCGCGTTTCTTATAAGCAGTCCAATGCGGGAAGCCTCTCCTGTGCTAACAACAAGCGCAAGCGGTGTGGCGAGACCCAGGGCGCAGGGGCAGGCAATAACAAGAGTTGCGACAAAGGCGTAAGCCGCCGCTCCCGCAGGCGACGAAAAATCGGACGGCCACGGAAGGTAAGATGCCATCGGCGTGAAAAAGCGCGACAGTGTCGGAAACATAAAGTACCACGCAGCAGCGCTCACAGATGCCAGTAATATTACAGTAGGTACAAATTTCAGCGTTATCCTGTCAGCGAGTGCCTGTAAAGGGACTTTGCTCCCCTGAGCTTCACGCACAAGCTCCAGCATCTTGGAAAGGAAAGTGTCTTCTCCCACCTTGGTCGTCTTTATAGTGAGAGTGCTGTAGAGATTCATCGCTCCGCCGGTAACGGAGTCTCCTTCGTCCTTGACAATGGGTATCGATTCGCCTGTAAGCATTGATTCGTCCACACCTGAAACGCCGCCCACCACAACGCCGTCAAGAGGAATACGCTCTCCCGGCTTTACCAAGATAAGCGTCTCCGGTTTTACCGCTTCGGTGGGAACCATCTGTGTTTCGTCTCCCGCGATAACGCGCGCTTCACGCGGCTGCAAATTCAGCAGAGCCTTAACCTGTTTTGCCGCCCTGTCTCTCAAGTGAGATTCTATGTATCTGCCTGTAATGTGGAGCATAAGAATCATCACGCCTACAGTGCCGAAGGAAGGGATATTTACACCGGCAAGGTTCATGACGCAGGTGAGCCACGATGCGGCTGCGCTTATCGCTATAAGAGTGTCCATATTTGTGTGTGCGTGGGAAACCGCTATCCACGCGCCCTTCATTGTCTTGCGCCCGCCGTAGAAAATGGCGATGCCTCCGGCAATCAGCTCAAGATATCCGTACCAGTGAAAGTGTATGCCGAAAAACATGTGCAAAAACATCAAAAATGAAAGGGGTATGCCTATTGCCATAATAAATGCTAAATCTTTGAGGGCTTCACGAAATTTTATCTCGTCAAGGTCGGGCGGCGCGTCCTTGAGAATAGCGTACCCGCTCTTTCTGACAGCATCCTCCAACATCTCAAACGACACACTTTCCTCTGCTGCGACAAATACGCTGTCGGTCGCAAGATTTACCGAAACGAAATTGACTCCGTCAATCTTAGAGAGAGCGCGCTCAACTATGCGTGAGCATGTCGCGCAAGTCATTCCCGTAACTCTGAAATTCATCTTATTCTCAGTATTTCCCATCATATATTGCCCCTTAGCGGATATTTTCAATTTTCGGGCTTGCCAGTTTTAAAAACACATGTATAATACTTTACGTTGGTTGGAGAGTTGTCCGAGTGGTCGATGGTGACTGACTTGAAATCAGTTGGGTGTCACAGCCCCGGGGGTTCGAATCCTCCACTCTCCGCCATTTAACTTGACCCCGAGCGGTTCCGTTTGACGGAGCCGCTTTCTTTATGCCTATAATATGCAGAAATGCCTTTGTAATACAGGTTTTTTTACTGACGGCCGCTATGCGTAAAGACGCGCAAAAGCGGCAATTTCAGCCTTTTGCCGACTTTATTTATGTTATAAACTTTACGCATTGGAGGTGGAAGAATGAGAGAAATATCTGCTGACGAATATGAGATTCAAGTCGAGGCTGCATCTGCGATAAAGCCTGTAATTCTGGATATCTGGGACCCTGCCTGACCCCCTTGCGCAGCGCTTGCTCCGAAATTTGCGGAGCTTGCCGAAAGATACGGGGACCGTATAGACTTCATAAAGATGAACAGAGGCGAAAACAGAGCGATAATGAAAATGCTTGCACTTCGCGGCGTTCCGACCATAATATTCATGGACGGCGGGAAAGAATTTGCTCCGCGCCTTGCGGGCGACACCGGTGCAACGCCTGAAAATATCGAAAACGCAATAAAATTATACCTAAACAAGTAAAAATATTGGAGGAATAAAGATGCTGAAAAAGTTTATGTTTTTCATCTGTGCGGCTCTCGTGCTTGCAGCAGCCTTGCCGGTGCTTGCCGCTCCTAAGTTTCACATTGGGATTGTAACAGGAACAGTCTCTCAGGGAGAGGACGTAATAAGGGGCGCGGAGAAACTTATCGAAATGTACGGAGACGTATCAAAGGGCGGAATGATAAAACACATCACTTACCCGGACAACTTCATGCAGGAAATGGAAACGACAATAGCGCAGATAGCCGGACTTGCGGACGACCCCAAGATGAAAGTTGTTGTGGTCGTGGAGGGCGTGCCGGGAACTGCTGAGGCATTCAGGCGCATAAAGGACAAACGCAAGGACATCCTATGTTTCACAGGCCAGCCGCAGGAAGACCCGAATGTAATCGGAGCAGTTGCCGACCTTGCGGTAAATTCTGATACCCTCGCCATGGGATACATCATGCCGTACGCGGCGAAGAAGCTCGGAGCAAAAACCTACGTACACATCTCTTTCCCCCGCCACATGAGCTATGAACTGCTCTCGCGCCGCAGAAAGATAATGGAAACGGCCTGCAAAGATCTCGGAATCAAATTCGTATTTGAAACAGCTCCCGACCCGACAAGCGACGTAGGTGTGGCCGGCGCGCAGCAGTACGTTCTTGAAAAAACCCCGGCATGGCTCAAAAAATACGGCAAGAATACAGCCTTCTTCAGCACGAATGACGCGCAGGTAGAACCGCTTCTCAAGCAGATAACAGCTCTCGGAGGCTACTATGTCCAGACAGACTCCCCGCTTCAGGGCTATGCGGGAGCCCTCGGAATAGACCTCAGTAAGGAGAGAGGAAACTGGAAGGCGATAGTTGGCAAGATAGAAAAGACGGTCGTCTCAAAGGGCGGTAAAGGGCGCCTTGCCACATGGTCATACCCATCCGGATACTGCATTGCGGCGGGACTCGGAGAATATGGCAAGATGGTTGTCGAAAAGAAAGCTAAACTCAAGAAACAGTCCGATGTAATGAAGGCGTTTGAAGTATTTTCGCCCGGACTCGCATGGAACAGCAGCGCCTACATAGACGCTTCCACAGGAACAAAAATGAAAAATTTCCTTCTGCTCTACCAGGATACATACGTATTCGGCAAGGGAACTCTGGGAATGAACAAAATAAAGGTTCCCGAAAAGTACTATAGAATAAAATAACAGGCGAAAACAGCATAAACATTTTTACCTATTTAACTCCGTGCCGGAAAAATATCGGCACGGAGTTCTTTATAAAGTGTGATTGTATGGTAGAATTTCAGACAGAATAAAACATGGGGGTGTTACAGTGAAAAAAGCTGCGATAATACTGCTTTTTATTCTGGTGATGGCTGTTCCCGCATTTGCCGCGTTCGGCTCGAAGGGGCAGATCCCGAACGGAGAGCCTATAGAGTACAGAGGACTCAAAGTTACTCCTGACGGTGTAAACATAATAATCATTAACAGAGGCGACAAGCAGGTTAAATTTTCCGCATCATGCTCCTTTGTCGGAGAGAGAAAGGCGGAAGCGGGGGACTTCTTCATCGAAGAGATAACCTTGGAACCGCTGGAACAACGGCCGTTTACAAAGCTCTACCTTAAGGGCGACGCCAAGCTCTGCAAAAAAGCGGAATCTCTCCGCTGGACGATATACACACTGGAAGAAAAATAACACATATGCCGACTGACAGAACTGTTTCGTCTGTTGATTCCGTAAAGGCAATATAAAGTCCGCCCTTCCATGGAGCGGGCTTTTATTGTCTATAGTCCGCTAGACAATGACAATTCCAAGAAGTTTTGCAAATTCGGCAGCCTGTATACTGTTTACACGTGCGCCGCGAAGCTCGGCAAGACTCTCCGACAGGGTTATCCCATCTGTGGCACAAGTGGAGAGGTCAACGTGGTTTAAAGATGTCTTAAAAAAGTCAGCACCCGTAAAATCAACCTTATCGGTTCTCATTTTGCTCAGCTTTGCCTCAGAGAAAAGAGCTTCCTTAAAACTCGATGATGACAGGGCGCAGTTCTTTAATACAGTGTTTGAAAAGTTGGAGTAGGCAAACGAACTCTCCTCTGCATCTGTATCGCTGAAAAATGCCCTTACGAACTTACTTCCAACGCACTTAGAATTTACAATCTTTACGGACCGCCAAAAAGTATCCGTAAAGTCGCAGTTTGAAATATCCGTGCCGATGAATGATACATTTGTGAAACGGGAGCCTGCAAAGCTGCAGCCGGAAAGCCTGCACCTCACAAAAGAGACACAGTCAAACTTCAGCCGGGACATGTCCTCTCCCTCCGAGTTCTCATTATCAAAACATAAATCTTCAATAAAACTGTCACTGTCGTAAGCCTTTGCGGTCAACTCCATAAGCACTGACACCTGCCCCCTTTGCTCCTGTTCGCAAAAAAACGCCCCTATCTTACCTTAATGTGTAAGAAGGGGCGAACACAGTTAACATCATGCAGCGGCTGATATCAATTATGCAAAAAGACTTCGGCTGCACACTCCGCTATTTGAGCATCGACCGCCTCTGCCGCTCCGCTTACTCCCAAAGCCCCGGTTACTTTGCCGTCTCTCATTATAAGCTTTCCCCCGCCCATAAGGCAGATACTGCTGTCATAACGAAGATTTACCAGAATTCCGTCAGGCTTCTTCACTAAATATGCCAGCTTTGCGGTATCACAACCGAGCCTTAAAGCCGTCAAAGCCTTCTCTTGTGCATAGGCAATGCACGCCGTATCATCTATATCCATGTTCTGAAAAGCCAAGAGACTGCCCTTTTCGTCAAAGACGGAGATGGCAAGCTTCTCTCCCCTTGCAGATGCCTCTTTCTTTGCGGCTTCCGCCAACATAATGGCTTCTGTGAGCTTCATCAGCGCTTCTTGCTCCTCTCCGCACGCAGCTTCTTCACAAACCTGCCTATACGCTTCATAGCCTCGCGCAGTTCATCAAGAGAATACGCATAAGAAATTCTTACATGCTTATCTCCGCAGTCTCCAAACGCCGAGCCCGGAACGACCGCAACATTTTCGGCTTTCAGCAGCTCCGTGCAAAAATCCTCGGAACTCATCTTAAACTCCGAAATATCGGGGAAGACATAAAAAGCTCCGAACGGTTCAAAGCAGGGCAAAGAGAGTTTGCGGAAGGCATCCATAAGGTAGCGTCTCCTCTGGTTGTAAGCCTCTCTCATCGTCTTAATGTCCTTATCTCCGTCCCTGAGCGCGGCTATCGCAGCGTACTGGCTCGTGGTGGGGGAGGACATAATGGCAAACTGGTGTATCTTCAGCATATATTCCGTTATTTCTGCCGGCGCAAGCACGTAGCCGAGCCGCCAGCCCGTCATGGCATAAGCCTTGGAAAAGCCGTTTATCAGAATTGTTCTCTCCTGCATTCCCGGCATTGAAGCTATGCTGACATGGTCCCCGTGATACGAAAGTTCGGAATAAATTTCATCCGTAATAACCACAAGGTCATGCTTTATTATCACGTCAACAAGAGGCTCAAGATCCTTGCGCTCCATAATAGCTCCCGTAGGATTGTTGGGGTAGGATATCATAAGAGCCTTTGTCTTGGGTGTGATAGCGGCTTCAAGCTGTTCCCTCGTCAGGCGGAATTCCGTATCCGCACTGAGGGCAATCGGAACGGGAACCCCGTCCGCTAAAGTGATACAGGGCTGATAAGAGACAAAACAAGGCTCCGGGTAGATAACCTCGTCTCCCGGGTCAATAATGGCGCGCAAAGCTATATCTATTGCCTCGCTGCCTCCGACCGTCACGATAACCTCATTCTTACTGCTGTAAGTAAGATTATAACGGCGTTTTATATAGGCGCATATCTCATCGCGAAGTTCGGCAAGTCCGGAATTTGAGGTGTAAAAAGTTCTTCCCTGCTGGAGGGAATACATACCCTCTTCCCTGATATGCCAAGGAGTATCAAAATCGGGCTCGCCCACGCCGAGCGAAATAACGTCCGGAATCTCGTTTGCAATATCAAAAAGCTTCCTTATGCCGGACGGCTTAATTGTCTTTATCTTACGGCAAATCACATCTCTCACGGTGCTACAACCATCCTCATATCTTTTTTAGCTTCAACAAGCAAAATCCCGTGGTCCTTATACCTCTTGAGAACGATGTGAGTAGCGGTGCTGTTCACTTCGTCTATGACGGCGAGCTTTGACGAAACGAAGTTCGCAATCTCTTTCATTGTAGCCTTTTTGAGAATCACGGTGAAATCATACCCGCACGCGGACATAAGGTAGAGGGACTCTACTTCCGGAAACTGATATATTTTCTTTGCGATAGAGTCATATCCCTTGCCCCTCTGCGGATTCACCTTCAACTCGATGAGGGCGGAAATCTTCTCGTCGTCCGTCTTCTCCCAATTTACGGAAGCGTGGTAGCCGCATATTACATGCTCCTTTTCCATCTTTGCTATCTCTTCCGTCACGCACTCTTCGTCAAGCCCAAGCATAACAGCTATTTCAGCGGCGGTAAGTTTTGCATCCTTCTCAAGCAGCTCAAGAATTTTCTCCCTGTTCTTGCTCTCCATATATCAGCCCTCCCAAGTGTGGTTGTGTGAAGCACTAATTTTCATGCCTAAAACAAAATCAGTCAAGAGAGATGCTGTATGTTTAGGTAATTATGTGTGCTTGTCAAACCTACACAAATTTTGTACCCGAAAATTTATTGAGTTGCAAAAGATGCGCCATAAGGATATAATGACGCCCGACAATCGAATATTCGCTAGGGGAGCTCGCGTCGCGGGCTGAGAGGAGGCTGTTGCGCTTCGACCCTGAACCTGATTTGGGTAATGCCAACGTAGGGAAACGCATTAAATTTTAGAATTTAGTGGGAGACGCTGACATGGTGTCTCCCACTTTTATTTTGGGAGGTAATATTGTGGAAGATTCAAAAACATCTGTATTTGCAAACAGCCTTATCTGGTTTGGGGCTGCCGTTTCTATCGCGGAGATTATCACGGGAACTCTGGTGGCTCCTTTGGGTTTTGCCAAGGGATTTGCCGCTGTGCTGATCGGACATGTCATAGGCTGCATTCCTCTTTACATGGCGGGACTGATAGGAGCTCGAAGCGGAAAGAGCGCGATGGAGAGCGTCAGTATGTCGTTCGGGCGTATCGGCGGAGTGTTTTTTGCCATGCTCAATGTAACTCAGCTTGTAGGCTGGACCGCTGTCATGATAATCAGCGGAGGACGCGCCGTTAATGTTGCCGCGTCAGGTATGTTTGCTGGAGTTCCGTTTTGGTGCGTCCTTATCGGAGCTTTGGTTATTTTATGGATAATGATAGGCATAACAAACCTCGGTTGGCTGAATATCTTTGCTATGGGAGCTCTCTTCGTTCTGACCGTTGTGCTGAGTTTCATAATTTTTGACGGCAGCGCGCACGGAACGGTTCAGGGCGTAATAAGTTTCGGAAATGCGGTAGAACTGTCGGCTGCGATGCCGCTTTCGTGGATGCCGCTTATTTCCGACTATACAAGACATGCGAAGAGACCCAAGGCAGCCGCCTTTGCGAGTGTTGCTGTCTACTTTGTCACGAGCTGCTGGATGTATGCCATAGGGCTCGGCGCGGCAATCTTTACGGGAGACACTGACATAGCAAAAATAATGCTGAGCGCGGGGCTCGGTCTTGTCGCAGTGTTCATCATAATCGTCTCCACAGTCACAACTACATTTCTTGACGCATACTCCGCCGGTGTCAGTTTTATGCTTATAAACAGCAATATCGGAGAAAAACGCGTGGGCGTGCTCGTTGCAATAGTCGGCACGGCACTTGCCATCTTCACTCCGATAGAGCAGTATGAAAACTTTCTTTTCCTTATAGGCTCCGTATTCGCCCCTATGATATCGGTGCTTATCGTGGATTTCTTCTTTGTACGCAAAGACTGTTCGCGAGACTCCTTCAACTTTGCAAACCTTGCTTTGTGGGCGGCGGGATTTGTGCTGTACAGAATCTTCATGGGCATCGATACTCCGGTTGGCAGCACTCTGCCGGTAATGGCGGTTGTGTGTCTTATGTCGGCTGCGGCAGGGTTTGTCAGAGTCAGAGCCGCGAGAACAGCAGACCGCTGATATGTTCTGCTCCGATATCTTTTCGTCGGTCGCCGCACGAAATCCTCTCGTGCACTGTATAACAAATTACGTTACGGCCAATGACTGCGCAAACGTGCTTCTGGCATGCGGAGCTTCACCCGTGATGGCGGATGAACCTGCGGAATCAGGCGAAGTGACCTCTCGTTCGTCAGCGCTGGTTCTCAATTTCGGAACTTTCGGCAAAGACAGGCTTGAGTCTATGATAATTTCCGGAAAAACAGCAAACAGCCTTAACTTGCCCGTGGTTCTGGATCCTGTCGGTGTCGGAATTTCGCGTGTACGAAGAGAGGCTTTCGAGCGCCTTGCCGGAGAGGTGAATTTCTCCGTCGTAAGGGGAAACGCGTCCGAGATAATGTGCCTTGCCGGAAATATAGACAGCTCTCTTGGTGTGGATGTTGGGAGCGGTATATCTTTTTCGGGCGATAATGTGAGCGGGGGGCTGCATTTTGCGCGGAAGCTTGCCGCGAAACTCGGCTGCTCCGTTGTCATGACGGGGGAGTGGGATATCGTCACAGATGGAATAAGATCCTGCTTTGTCAAAAACGGCGCTCACGAAATGTCGCGGGTTACAGGCTGCGGCTGTATGCTGAGTTCGCTGATAGGAGCCTTTTGCGGAGCTTGGAACGGAAATGCTTTTGAGTGCGCCGTCTCCGCTGCGGTAACGTTCGGGATTTGCGGCGAAGAAGCTCATAACGTTGTCTCGGCACGCTCTGCGGGAACGGGGTCTTTCCGTGTGAGCCTGCTTGATGCCGTAAGCTTGATGACAGCCGAAAAAATAGAAAGGGGTGCGAACATTGAATTTTTCTCCTAGAAACTTGTTGCTCTATGCCGTTACGGACAGACGCTCTCTTTGCGGGGGAAGTCTCGCCGATGCGGTCAGAAAGGCTTTGGCGGGAGGTGTAACAATGGTGCAGCTTCGCGAAAAGATGCTGCCCTTTGACGAATACACGGCACTGGCGCGTGAAATAAAGTGTGTTACGGATGAGTTCGGGGTTCCTCTCATCATAGATGATAATGTTGAAGTAGCTATCGCGTCCGGCGCGGACGGGGTTCACGTGGGTCAGGATGATATGAGCCCATCTTCGGTGAGGAAACTGATAGGTGACAGCCGTATTCTCGGAGTTACCGCGAGAACTGTGGAACAGGCTGTATCGGCGGAACGCGAAGGGGCTGATTATATAGGCTCCGGAGCTGTTTTTTCGACATCGACAAAGCTTGACGCAAAGGCTCTTCCTCATGATGAGCTGAAAAGAATATGCGCTTCCGTTTCCATACCTGTCGTGGCAATCGGAGGCATAGCCAAAGACAATATTCTCAAACTGTCGGGCTGCGGCATGGCGGGAGTTGCCGTTTCCTCCTCTCTGTTCGCAAGTTCCGAGATAGAGGCCGCGGCTCTTGAGCTGCGCGCTCTTTCCCAGTCGCTTTTAGCCACTGATTGTCAGGAGGGTTAGAATGAAAAAGGTACTCACAATAGCCGGTTCCGATTGCAGCGGCGGAGCTGGAATACAGGCGGATCTTAAAACTATGACAGCTCACGGATTGTATGGAATGAGCGTAATCACGGCACTTACGGCTCAGAACACCACAGGTGTCTATGGCATTTTCGATGTATCGCCGGAATTTGTTTCTTCTCAGATAGACTCTGTTTTTAACGACATACGCCCCGATGCGGTAAAAATAGGCATGGTCTCAAATGCCGAGATTATCAGGGCAATAGCTGCGGGTCTGAAAAAACACAAGGCAGTAAACATAGTAGCCGACCCGGTAATGGTATCCACAAGCGGCAGCAGACTTCTTAACGGTGATGCGTCGGATGCACTGTGCAAAGAGCTTTTGCCGATGGCGTCGCTTATCACACCGAACATACCGGAAGGGGAAGTCCTATGCGGTGCGCCGATATCCGGCGCTGAGGACATGGCCGAGGCGGCGCGGAAGATATATGAAAAAACAGGTTCCGCAGTTCTTTTAAAAGGCGGGCATCTGAGTGATTGCGCAGATGACCTGTTATATTCACCCGATGACGGGATAGTATGGTTTCGATCTGTGAGAGTCAACAACGACAATACTCACGGAACGGGCTGTACCCTTTCTTCCGCCATTGCATGCGGTCTTGCATGCGGATTTTCCGTAAAGGAGAGCGTGGCGCGCGCCAAGGAATATATCACTAAGGCGCTTGAATCAGGATTAAATCTGGGAAGCGGCAGCGGGCCTCTGAACCACTGCTTCGGTATAAAGAGCCGGGATTGAAACTGTACTTTCCGCAAAGACAGCGCCGGACAAAACCTACGCATATTCCGGTAAATTAAAAAACCAGCAGATGCAAAAACGAAATACAGGCGTCATGATATCACGTGCAGCGCTTAGCGGCTCTCTGTCGATACCGACACAGATAGGTTTCTTGATCCGTCTAAAAGACATGAACCCATAGAGACAAAATATGGCATACAAACTGAATATGAGAAATCAATCCGCAGATTACAATTTGTGGATTGATTTTTTATAATGATGAGTTTTTTTAGAATCACTGTAACTATGCTCCGTAAAATTTTACGGATATAACCGGCAAGTAGGAATAAAAAGCCATAATGGATTTATTTTCATTACGGCTTTTATTTTTGCTCTTCTGTGCATTGCGGGCTGGTGAGAACAAATCGGTCATCTATATTTTTTTCTCCCCACTTACACATCAGCTCCAATATTGGGAAAAGCGACCTTCCCTTTTCCGTAATGGAGTATTCTACCCTCGGAGGCACTTCTGCAAAGCACTGCCGATGAATTAATCCATCTGCCTCTAACTCTCTCAGTTGGTTGGTTAGTGTTTTTTGAGAAATAGAGGTAATCGTAGTCATAAGTTCATTAAATCTTTTGGCGTTTTCCTCGATTAAAATATATAAAATGAGTGGCTTAGCCTTGCCGCCAATCATTTTGAGCGTCACCTCTATTTCGCAGCTTACCTCTGTTTTATCTTTATTTTTCATTTGTTACCTCCGTTACACTAAGAGTAAAATATGTGCCTGATTGACTTTGTATTTTAACAAAATTATAATTATTGCTATAACAGTAATTTATGCTATATTGAGGACGAAGTCAAGGGAAAATTTGAAATGAATCCTTACGCGTTTAGGCATAGAAAATGTTGATGAGCTGAATCAATCTCTTGCTTCCTTTGCAGCAAAGCAAGAAGAGAAAGTTTAGTATCATTGAAAAAGGCAATTTATATAAATCCAAAATCGCTGTGTGTGCTGAGCATTGGAAAATAAGGAGAAAATGATGAAATATAGAACATTTGGCAGAACAGGTTTAAGAGCAAGTGAAATTGGTTTAGGCGGAGAATGGTTCAATGGATTAACTGCCGAAGAAAGCAAGTTGATTATTGACGAATCAATCAAAAATGGTATCAATCTTATTGATATTTTTATGCCACAAGCGCCTACAAGGGATAACTTGGGATATGCGCTAAAGGACAGACGTGATAAGTTTATCATTCAAGGACACCTTTGCACTGTTTTTGAGGATGATCAATATGAAAGAACTCGCGATATTGAAAAAGTTAAGCAATCTTTTGATGATTTACTTCAAAGGCTAGATACCGATTATATTGACATCGGTATGATTCACTATGTGGATAGTGAGGACGATTACAAATCGGTTTTTGATACAGAAATTATAGAATATGCTAAAGAACTAAAGAAAAACGGTACTATCGGCTGCATCGGTATGAGCTCTCATAACCCGCATATTGCTCTGAAAGCTGTGGAAAGCGGACTGATTGATGTATTGATGTTTAGCATCAATGCCGCTTATGATTTAGAGCAATCCAATACCGATATTATGGATTTGATGGAATACAAAGGGTTTCATGAAAACGGCTGGGTAGTAGACGAAGCAAGACAAAAGCTCTATATTGCCTGCGAGAATTTAGGTGTTGACATTACTGTTATGAAACCTTTGGGGGCAGGCAGCTTACTAACTGCCGAAAGTTCCCCCTTTGGTGTTGCAATGACCGTCCCACAATGTATTCACTATGCGCTTGGCAGAAATGGAGTCAAAGTTGTTATTGTCGGTTGCCACAGCGTTTCTGAGGTAAAAGAAGCTGCACGCTATTACGAAGTAAACGATAGAGATAGAGAATACGGACACATCTTTGAAAGCGCTAATAAGTTGGAGATGACCGGCAGGTGTATGTACTGTAATCATTGCCAGCCTTGTCCTGTTCATATTGACATCGCCGCTGTTACAAAGTATTTGAATTTAGCGGAGCAGCAGGACGAAGTTCCCGATACTGTAAGACAGCACTATTTTGCGTTGGAACACAATGCCGATAATTGCATCGGCTGCGGAAGATGTGAGCCGAACTGTCCTTTTGGTGTCAATATCCGTGAGAATATGGCGAGAGCAAGAAAGTTATTCGGAAAGTAAAATAAATAAGCACAAAAATCTATTTATCATTTAAGTCGGGGTGCAGACAAAAAGTCGGACAGAACTAAGCTCCATCGAAATGCAGCCCCCTGTAGTCTTATTTGTTTAATTTTTCTTTTATCCATTACTTTTTGTCCCCCGCCTTATAGTTAAGCAATGTCTCATTGGTAACAGAAAAATCAATATTATGCTTGAGACAGAATTCTTTTATGCTTTTCGCCGCATTCTCATCTGCCTGCAGTCTAAAAAGCCACGCCAATTTTCTTCGCAAATTCTTCTGGCGTAATAAATAAGCATTGCCTGTTTTGGGTCAGACAGTGCACATACATCAAGGAATTGGATGCGCAGTTATTCGAGAATTTGTGAAAAAGATAATTGTATTCAAAGCTGAAAAGATTGATGGTCACAGGAACAGCGTATCCCAATCATTTATAATTGTATCGGAACAGTCGAACTTCCGAAAAGCAAAAAAATGGCACAGTCGATTGTTACGACCATGCCAAATTTCAAGGTGATTAAATACCTTAGTGAGCCGCCTTTTGGCGGCTCCTTTTTTATTTCAGTTAAAATTTACTGAGCGATTGCGCTCACAGGGCATGTTGCGACGCATGCTCCGCACTCGACGCATGTATCCGCATCAACGGACGCCTTGCCGCCTTCAACTGATATTGCAGATGTGGGGCAAACTCCTACACAAGCTTCGCAGCCTACACAAGTATCCTGATCTACTACTGCCTTTGCCATTATGAATAGTCCTCCTTAATGTATGTTGCTATCATATACGCCGGAACATTCTGTCCCGAACGCCCTTATTCTATCGTGAAAAGCGATAAGGTTCAACTGTTTTCTTTAGATTTTATTTATTCTGGGCCAAACGGCATATACAAGTATTGTTGATATAACGGCTTCCGGAATTACAGCGCTTGCGTTATAGACGAGAGAATAAACCCACACATTTGTGCCGGCCGGTGCGTAACTTGAAAAGAAAATTACTCCGGAAGCAACGGCGCAGGCAAGGTTCGCCATAGCTCCGACAGCGGTTCCGGCTATCTTATTGGCTCCGAAAAATCCGGACAGGCCGAGCGCGGCATAAGCCATCGGATAATCCAGAAGCGCCTGAAGCGGGTGAACGACATATCCTCCGAGCAGAAGGTGAATAAGTCCTGTCACAGCGCCTGCCACCAATCCGTAAACTCCGCCGCGTCTGAGTGCGAATACAAAGATGGGCAGCATGGCAAGGCTGACGGAACCTCCCTGCGGCATGGTAAAAAGTTTCAGATACGAAAGAGCCGTCGAGAGGGCGATACAGAGAGATGCTTCGATTGTTACTTTGAGCGGTATTTTCATTTGGAACTCCCTTCCTGTGTAAAATTCGCGGTACATCGGTCGAGAGTATATCCAAAAGCCGTAAAAAATTTGGAAAGTCTCATCTTCCCTCCGCCGGCATTATCCGGTTCAGGTTCAAAGGGTCAAGCTTCTCTCAAAAAAGCACGAAACAATAAGAGAAGGCTAGTCTCAGTCGTAATGACGCCCCCGATGCATAACTGTTTTAACAATACAGAGATATATTGTCAAGTGTCATTTGTTAAAAAAATAACGGAATTCTGTTTTAATTTCTCGTATGCTATGGACAAATGAATCTGAATAGTAGTAATATTACTTAAGCAGTTGTTTCAAAATTTATTTCCATAATCCATATTCTTTACCGCAGCACATAGTGCGCTGTGATTCAAAACGGGGCGGAGGTGGGGATTAGGACGATTTTTGCACCAATTTGCTCTCATTTTTCATTGCTTTTATACCCTTGTTTATTTCACCGGATAATGAAAGGAGATGTCATTCCGTAATGGAGAGACGTAAACCATCGCTTGGTCTGGCAATTTTGGTATTTGCACTGGCGGCGGCAATGATCGCTGCAACCGTTCTTATTTGGGCTGTTGATATTCACATCACGCTTGTTTTGTCCGCACTTGTAGCAGGAGCCATAGGTATCTTGGTTCTTAAATATGATTATGCTACCATCGAAAAGGGCATCATAGACGGTATCATGACAGGTATGCAGGCATGCCTCATTCTATACACCGTAGGTCCGCTGGTAGGTACATGGATTGTAAGCGGAGTTGTTCCCAGCATGATATACTACGGTCTTTCAATACTCAGCCCGTCAATTTTCCTTCTTGCAACACTTGTTATCTGCACAATAGTCGCCCTTGCGACAGGAACTTCATGGGGAACAGCCGGTACGGTCGGTATAGCTCTTATGGGAATTGCAATAGGGCTTGATATCCCGGCTCCGCTTACCGCAGGCATCATCATTTCCGGAGGCTACTGCGGCGACAAAATGTCCCCCCTCTCCGACACGACAAACCTTGCCCCTGCCGTTGCCGGAACAGACCTCTTCCAGCACATCAGAGCAATGTGCTGGACCACGATTCCCACCTACATCATCGTAGCCGTCATAACTTTGGTTATTGGCTTCAGGTATGCGGGCGGAGAACTCGACACGGGTAAAATTGCCGCCATGCAGGCCTTAATGGACGCGGAATTCTGGATCAGCCCGCTGGCTTTCATTGCGCCTCTGGTCGTAATCGTACTCTCTGCAATGGGAAAGCCCGCGCTTCCCAGCCTCTATGCCGGTATCTTTATCGCAGCCGGATTTTCTGCATTCCAGGGAACCGGAATCGGCGATATTCTCAACATCATGCAGTATGGCTATGTTCCCACTCTGTCCGCAGAAATAGTGGGAGCGGGAGAAGATGCGGCGGCGCTTGCCAAAATTCTTGCTGATAACTCCATCACGCTCGAACCTAAGCTTGTGCTCGAAGCCTCCAAAGACATAGTAAAACTCATGGAACGCGGCGGACTCCAGTCAATGAACTGGACGATCTCCCTCATAATCTGCGCCTTCACATTCGGCTCAACGATGGAAGTTTGCGGCTTCCTTAACGTTATGCTTGAGGCTATAATGAAGCCCATTAAATCCGTAGGCGGAATGGTAACGGCAACATTGGCATCCTGCTTCATCTGCGACCTCTTCCTCGGCGACCAGTACCTCTCCATAGCGATGCCCGGACGTATGTTCAAGTCCGCGTTCGATGAGAAGGGACTGCACCCGAGAATGCTCTCTCGCACACTCGAAGATGCCGGTACGCTTGTTTCCGTTCTGATTCCGTGGAATACCTGCGGTGCGTACCATGCGGGAGTCCTTGGCGTCAGCACATTAGAATACGTTCCCTACGCGTTCCTCAACTACCTGAACCCAATCTTAGCTTCGGTTATGACATTCATGGGTATCGGTATATTCTGGCGCGGTAAGGACGGAGAACCGGTGCACGGCGGCAAGACACGTCCCGAAAATCTCAAATAGTTTAAGGGGAGTCTCTAATTGTCGCAAAAACTTGTTCCGCTGCAAAGGCTGCTTATATCAAAAACGGGAAGCACCAACACAAACCTAAAGACGTTTACCTTTGCGGCGATAGGAGTCTATCTCATAGGCTCCACAGCATGGAGGTATTTCTCAGCAGGGATAACCGATGCTATGACCTCCAATCTGATTATAGGCGCGGCGTCGTTCTTTGTACTGAAATACCAAAAGATCGTCTACGTATCACCCGTCGGCATGGTCAAAGAGACCCATACGTGGGTCACGCACCACAGAGATCTGCTCAGGTGGGAAGATATCGCTTTCATAACTATAATGAGAAAGCGCAAACAGACATTGGTCTTTCTTGAAAGGGACACACTCGGCTGGAAACTTCTCTTCGACAACGACCAGATCGACGAGCTGAAAAGTCTCTTTGAGCAGTACATTCCGGACGTTGAAATCAACGACATACAGAATTAAAATGCCGTTTGGCCGCAGCGAAACTCAAAGACAAAATAACAACAAAGAAAGGGCGCTCTTTCGGGCGCCCTTTCTTTTTGAATGTTTTGTCTTTATGCCCCCAATTAAATCTTGATTATATACAGGGCTCAACTTATTTTACATTGCAAAAATTCCAGCTTAGGCGTTAAAATTCTTGACCGCCTTTGCGACATTGCGCCCCAGAAGGCGGCACTGCTCCAAATCAGCTTCGGACGGAGACGACTTCACCTCGACTGACGGATCTACAAGGGTCCACTCTCCGCCGCGCTCCGCAAACACCTGAAGCTCCGCCAAAGCTCCCTTGCTCCAACTGTAAGAGCCGCAAATTCCCAGCACTCTGTTCTTCATCATCTTGTTGGAGAGGGTGCGGCAAAGGTGTGCCACAGGCGGGTACAGCTCAGTATTATAAGTGCAGCTTCCGAGAACAAGCCCTCTGTACTTCCATATATCCCGCACCATAAAGGACATATTAGAACGTGACGCGTCATGGACGATAACATTCTGTATACCCTCTTCACATGCCGCCCGCGCTATAGCATCGGTCATAAACTTCGTATTTCCGTACATCGAGCCGTACACGACGACGATGCCTTCCTCAGTCTCATGGCGGCTCCACTTATCATAAAGGTCTATTATGTGGTTCGGGTTTGAGCGAAGTATCGGCCCGTGCGCCGGGCAAATCACGGAAGGCGCGATGGCGCGGACCTTTGCTATTGCTTTCTGTGTCGGCGCGGAGTAGCGTCCCACAATATTCGCGAAATAGCGCAGGGTTTCCGCCTCATAATGGTTCATATCGAGCTCATCATCAAAAATGCCGCCCTCAAGTGCGCTGAAGCCGCCAAAAGCGTCCGTAGAGAAAAGCACCTTCTCTGTGGTATCGAAAGTGACCATGCTCTCCGGCCAATGCACCATCGGAATCATGGCGAACGTGAGCTTATGATGTCCGAGATCAAGAGCATCTCCCTCTTTGACCTCAATAATCCCATCCTTGATTCCGTAAAACGCGTCAAGCATCTCCGCCGTTTTTTTATTGCCAACTATCTTCATATCGGGATAAAGCTGCCTCATCATACGTATAGAGCCCGAATGGTCAGGCTCCATATGGTCCACAATCAGATAGTCAAGCTGCTTGCCCTGCGGAAGTATAGACGTCAGTCTCTCTATATAATCGGCCAAGTTCGCGCTCTTTATGGTGTCAATTACTGCCGTTTTTTCGTCATTTATCAGATATGCGTTGTATGCCACTCCGCAGGGCAGACTCCAAAGCCCCTCGAACAAATCTGTTTCTCTGTCATTGCCGCCTATCCAATAGATACGATCCGTTATTTTTATAGCTTTCTGCATCTACGCATCAGTCCCTTCACTGTACTGTCGTACCGAAATATTATATATGCTTGCCGTTCTGTCGACATCACCTAATGTACCTCAAATTGCAAAGAAAGTTATTTTCTAATAAGAAAGATTTTTCAGATTATTGGAATTTGATTCAGACATCGCTTCGCTGCTAATACTCTTATATGTGAAAAAACACACTGCCAGACTGACTTTAGCAGTATCGTCAAATTCTTAAAAAAACAAAAATAAAGTATTGGTACGTAAAAGAAAAATAAATAGGTGTTTTTAATATGTCGGAAATGCGTTGTCAAATGTTGCAATTTTCGCCAACCTGCTTAATAATAGTAGAGTGTGGTTTATTGTTAAAACTATCGGTATGCATGTGGCCGCAATACGGTCACAAGATGTTCCATAAGGAGGCGGAGTAAGTGTTCGATCCAAAACAGCTCCAGGAAGTATCAGAAGGACAGAAGGCCTATGAAGCAGCAGTCGAGAAGGCTCTGGTAAAGGGTCCCGAGCGCAAAGAAAACTTCACAACAGGCGGCGGTATTCCTCTCAAGAGGACATACACACCGGCAGACGTGGAAAACGTCGATTATGCCAAAGATTTGGGCTTCCCCGGGACGTATCCCTACACAAGGGGTGTTCAGCCTACGATGTACCGCGGTCGTTTCTGGACAATGCGTCAGTACGCCGGTTTTGCAACGGCAGAAGATTCCAACAAGCGTTACCGCTATCTCCTCAGCCAGGGAACGACGGGACTCTCAGTCGCGTTTGACCTTCCCACCCAGATAGGCTACGACTCAGACGACCCAATGGCGATAGGCGAATGCGGCAAAGTCGGCGTAGCCATCGACAGCCTTGCCGATGCGGAAATCCTCTTCGACCAGATTCCGCTTGATAAGGTCTCAACATCAATGACAATCAACGCTCCGGCGTCCGTACTGCTCTCCATGTACATTGCGGTTGCGGAGAAACAGGGCGTCCCCATGAGCGCTCTTTCCGGAACAATCCAGAACGATATTCTCAAAGAATACATCGCACGCGGAACATACATATTCCCTCCGAAGCCGTCCATGCGCCTCATCACGGACATCTTCAAGTTCTGCAGCGACAACATTCCCAAGTGGAACACAATCTCCATCTCCGGCTACCACATTCGTGAAGCCGGATCGACGGCAATCCAGGAAGTGGCATTCACCCTCGCCGACGGTATCGCATACATCGAAGCCGCGATAAAGTCCGGACAGGATCCCAACGTATTCGGAAAGCGCCTCTCCTTCTTCTTCAACGCTCACAACGACTTC
>CAZBYL010000018.1:0-41473 GCA_964496275.1 uncultured Synergistaceae bacterium
AGCTCAAAGAGCAGGGTGTCTCCGAATGCGGCTCTCGGTGATGTCCATGTGCTGTACATCGGGTATGTGTCATTAAGAGGCATTGTCTTGCACGGAATTCTCCTGCTGTTTGGCAGACCTCCTGAAAAATGGACGGGCGGCACAAGCACCGAAGGTATTTCCGCCAACTCGTTCCACAAGGCTTTTCTGTCGCCGTGCCCCATATACCTTCTAAGAGAGGCTGTAATAAGCTCAAGGTCGTCCAGTCCGTCGCCCAGAACAATAAAATCACACACACCGGCAAGAAGCAGAGGGTTTATGTATGTCATTGCCCCTCCCGCTCCGACTACGGGATAGTGCCCCGCGTCTCTTTCTGCCGGAGAAAGGGGTATGTTAGCTCCTTTAAGCCATTCAAAAAAACTTACGACACCGCCCTCAAAAGAGACACCGGCCGTTATAACCGGAAAACGCTCGAGAAGCGTGTCTGCATCAACGGAACGGTAAGGAATCGGGGAAGCGTAAAATCTTTCGGCCGCGACTCCGTTCTCGCGCAGCAGGCGAAAGACATAATGCAGCCCCAGATTTGCCGCGCCTATGGAATAATCGGCGGGATAGAATACAGCCCAAGGCAGGTCTCCCCCCTTGGGCAGCTCTTTTGTCCATGATTCATCGGCTCTGTACTCTTCCCAGCTTTGCCATGCGGTTATACGTCCCCCGCTGCGGCAAGAGACGTTTCGTCTGCTCAGGACTTGCGCCTCCGTCTGAGCAAAGCCGGTGTGTCATACTGATCTACAGGCGCGCCGCTCTGCTTAAAGAGATCTTCATCCGAAGACTGCTGCCGCTGCACGGCAGGTTCGTGTTTCACCGGTTCTTCCGCGTTCGCTTTCTGCTCATTTCTGAAAGATGAAGAGACTACCCTTGCGGCGGACACTTCTTCCGGTCTCGATGACGCGTTCTGTACCGGTGCGGAGACCATTTTTGTCGTGTACGTATTTAAATTTCTCACAGCAGAGATATCCAAAGTCTTTGATTGCTGTTTCTGCACTGCCGTCTGACTTCTGGACACGGCGGGCGCGGGAGTCTCCTCGGACTCACTGAACCCGGTGGCTATGACGGTTATCTGCAAAGAATCTTCCATTTCCGGATCAAAAACATGTCCCCATATAATACGGGCATTCTCATCTGCGGCTTCGGTGATAATCCTTGTGGCTTCGTCTATTTCATGGATACCTACGTTCGCTCCGCCCGTAATATTGAAAAGAATACCCTTGGCGCCGCTCATTCTCGTATCCATAAGCGGGCTGTTGACTGCGTTGTAGGCGGCTGTAGCGGCTCGTTTCTCGCCGTAGCCCTCGCCTATTCCCATTATGGCGGTGCCTGCGTCAGACATGATTGTCTTTACGTCGGCAAAGTCCACGTTTACAAGTCCCGGGCGGAAGATAAGGTCTGTCACGCCCTGGACAGCCTGGTGAAGGACACCGTCAGCGAGCTTGAACGCATCGTTTATTGAAGTTTTTTTATCGGTTATGCTTAAGAGTCTGTCATTGGGGATTATTATAAGCGCGTCTACCTTTTCACGGAGCTGCTTTATACCGAGATCAGCCTGAGCTATTCTCCTGCGCCCTTCAAACGAAAACGGGCGGGTGACGACGGCTACGACAAGCGCCCCCGTCTCCTTGGCTATGGATGCAATAACAGGAGACGCTCCAGTCCCCGTACCGCCTCCCATTCCTGCGGCGAGAAAAACCATGTCGGAACCGTCTATCGCCGCGCGAATCTCTTCACGTGACTCAAGCGCGGATTTGCATCCGACCTCCGGGTCGGAACCGGCTCCCAACCCCTTGGTCAGTTCCTTGCCCAGTATTATCCGGCATGACGCTTCGGAGAGTTCCAAATGCGCTATGTCGGTGTTTGCGGCTATGAATTCTACTCCTCTTACTCCGCCTCTTACTATGTGGTTTAAGGCATTGTTTCCCGCTCCGCCTACACCCACAACTTTGATGACCTCTCTTGTGGGATAATTTGATTTATCAAGCTGAAAAATTTCCGACACATCGCTCATAAAGATAACGCCTCCTAATTATCAAGAGAATACTAAAACAATTCTTGGAACATCTTTTTGATGCTTTCCAGAGGTTCAAAACGTCTGCCGGAGGAGCTATCGCCGGAATTATTTTTACCGCTTATGGAGACAAGAGCCTCGCGCACTATGGGTCTGCTCGTGTTGTCGGGAACGCCCCTTGTCACAAGCTGATTATCGAGATAGCGAAGAGGATGTCTCTCTTTCTCGATAACGTAACGAATTATGCCGGCTGCGGAAGAATACTCCTGAGTATTTCTGCCCGGCGGCATTCTGTTCGCATCGAGAGGAGCAGAAGCTCTTGCCGGAAGATCCATCATATCCAGCACAAAGGAATCGAGCCCTTCAGTCTTTGATACTCCTCCGGTGAGAATTATTCCGGCGGGAAGCATAGCTATGCCGGCTGCCTTTATTTCGGGTCTCACAAGAGTATCAAAAAGTTCTTCCAGACGGCAGCGGACAATATCGTGGAGATCCTGTTTTGATACGGAATAGTTGCGCGAGTTATAGATAAAATCTACCGTTTCTTCGGGATCTTCAGGCGGAGTGAACACAGATACCTGCTTCTTTATCTCCTCGGCCTTGTTTAGGGGGAGCTTCAGGACACTGCCGACATCATTTGTAATGTGGTCGCCGCCTATGGAAATCAGCCCCAGATGTTTCGGGCGTCCGTCGGAGAAGACAGATACAGAGGTCGTACCGCCTCCTATATCAACGACAACCGCACCTGCAAGAGCTTCTTCAGGCGACAGGACACCGAGAGCCGCCGAGAGAGGCTTTATGACAAGTCCGGCGACATCAAGCCCCGCTTTATCAACACAATTCATAATGTTCTGTATCGTTGAGGTTGGAACTATAACGCTTTGGAGCTGTATATCAAGTCTCATCGCGGTCATTCCGAGAGGGTCATCGATCCCGATATTACCGTCCAAGGTGTATTCAACAGGAATGGTGTGCAGAATCGTCTGATTGGCAGGCACACTGACATCAGCCTGAGCTGCCTCTATGACACGTTCTATATCGAGCTGCATTACGGGGCGCGGGCTTCTTCCAAGTGAAACCATTCCTTGGGAACGAATGTTTGTAACGTCTCCGCCACCAAACGAGACTGTGACCTCGCTGATATCCTGCCCCACCATGTTTTGAGCATCACTTACCGCTTGGCGGACAGATTTAACAGCCTGATCCAGATTAACAATAAGCCCTTTCCTTATTCCGTTGGAAGGAGCTTGCCCGACTCCGATTATCTGTGCGCTTTCGCCGTCGCTCTCCCTCTCTGCCACAACGACAGTAACCTTGCTTGTGCCAAAGTCAAGCCCCGCCAAAAGTTCAGGTTCATTATCAGCCACGTAACTTGAGGCTTTCTTAATAAACAAGAAAATAGCCCCCTCTTCTTATGAGATGTAATGTTGTATCAATTTTATCTATTGTACCTTATTTTTCACAAGAATTTTACCCCTATACGTAGTGTCTATATACATTTCTTGTGAAATATTTCCTACCGACGAATAAAGTTTTTTTACGGCAAGTCCGGCTTCGTACCAATTTTGAGGATCATCCGCAAAAACGACCTCCGTGCCGCTGCCTCCGTCCGCACGTCTGAACACAAGCCTTACAATCGGTATCCCCTCACGCATTTCAGCCTGAACAAACTTTACCTTCCCAAGCCAACCTAATAATTTTATATTCTCATACCACTTTGCAATTCTTGCAATAGGTAAACTTGAGGGCATAACATTACCGTTCCGCACAGAGAGATCAACGGGCGACGTTCTGTCGCTGCTCCACGATAGAATCGGAATATTTTCAGTTTCATTTTTGGGAATGTATTTATTCTCACCGAGAGTGGCAAGCCAAACATTCCCGTTTGCTGCAACGTACCAGTATCGTGCGCCCCAGTAGAGTTTATACCTCGGAGAGAGGGGGACACAAGTGGCTTGAAATTTTCCCCACCCAACAAGTTTTATTGATATCTCGACAGGAAAGTACGCCTCTATCACCTTTTCATGACTGCTCTTTGAAATCCAATATAATGGCCAAAACTTTTCTTCCTGATATGATGTGATTCCCCAAAGCGCATTGTCCTGAACAATTCTGTTCGAGTTAACTGCAATATCGTTAATGCGAAACACCGCATACCGGCTCTCAGCGGCAATAAGCACACCGAGCAGCAGGACAAAAATCGTTCCGAATACTTTCAAACGCAATCTAGTTTTTCTCTTCAAAGCTGCCAAAGAAACGAACCTCGTATTCCAACTTTATGCCGCGCTCAGCGAGGACCCTCTTCCTGCACCTCTCGCAAAGTGTGTAGATATCGTTTGCTGCGGCATTTCCCGTATTTTCCACAAAATTGGCGTGAGTGGGCGACACTATGGCTCCGCCCAAACTCATTCCCTTACACCCGCATTCGTCCAAAAGACGCCCGGCGCTGAATCCTTCGGGGTTTTTGAACACGCATCCCGCTGTTTTCTTGCCTATCGGCTGTCCCTTTTTGAGTGCGGAGAACTTTGCTATGCGCTTTATAATCTCGTCCTTGGGCACAACTCGCATCACGAGCATGCACTTTGTTACAAGAACCGAATTTGTATCCTTCCACGGAGAGGTTCGGTAGTTCCATGAGAGCTCACTTGAGTCCCAAATTCTGACAGAGCCGTCCTTTTCAATGGTTTCGACGCTTGCCGTAAGCGGAGCAAAGCCCTCTCCCGAAGCCCCCGCGTTGCCCCAAACCGCGCCTCCCACCGTACCCGGAATTCCCGTAAGAAATTCAACTCCGCCAAGGCTGTTCTCTATCGCAAAAGCAAGCAGCTTTCTGGTGTCGGTTCCGCTGCCCACTTCAAGGACAACACTTTCTCCGAAGCCGTCTCTCCGTGCAGAGAGAGAGGCAAGGTTCAGAGTGTGCAGCACGGAGCAATCCAGTCCCGAATCGCTTATCAGAACGTTTGATCCTCCGCCGAGAACGCAGATATCTCTTCCTTCTTTGTGTGAGGCCGCAATAATGTCAGACGCCTCGCGCAGCGACGAAGGAGCCGCCAGGTATGAGCAGAATCCTCCGACACCCCATGTATTTAGATTTTTCAGCGGGATGTTGGCTTGCAGGCTAATTTTTACCAGCCTCCGAATACATTTCTTTCAGAGTATCAAATATTTTTCTGCCGAGCGCACCCACGCTTCCGGCACCGACCGTCAGTATGATATCCCCATCCCGTGCGGTCTTGCACACGGACCTCACTAAGTCGTCAAAGTCGCCGGAGAGTTCGTAGTGAGATCTTGTGTCCTCGGAAGCCGCGTCGAATATCAGCTTTGAGGATACTCCCTCTATAGGCATCTCGTCGGAGCCGTATATTGGCAGGATAAACGCTCTGTCCGCAAAAGACAGAGCCTGTGCGAACTCTTTGTACAGCGCGGCTGTGCGGCTGAACCTGTGAGGCTGAAAAACGGCAACCAGTCTGCGTGACGGAAATATTTTGCGCACCGTGCTGAGAGTGGCGTATATTTCATTGGGGTGGTGTCCGTAGTCGTCATATATCAAAATATCGCCGACCTGCCCCGTTTTCTGGAGTCTGCGTTTTGCTCCGCTGAATATTGCGAGAGCCTTTTTTATGTTATCTATCGATATGCCCATTTCATGCGATGCGGCGCACGCTGCCAGGGAGTTCAGGACATTGTGCTCTCCCGAAACGGCAAGGGTTATGCGATCTATCGGCTTTCCATCCAGGTTGAGAGTGTAGGATACGCCGCCGCCGACGTTGTGTACAACTTCTGTAGCGCCCCAATTCCAGCCCGTTCCCCAACCGTACGTTATTGCGTCCTTTGCCGTATCATACTCAGCACGGAGCGTATTGATGCCTGCATCTTCCATGCAGAGGATAACTTTGCTGTTTTCTTTCCTGTTGGACAAGAACTCGGCAAAAGCGTCCGTAACGGATTTAAATGTCATGTAGTGGTCGCGATGGTCCCAGTCTATATTTGTGATAATCGCTATTTCAGGGTGAAAGTATACGAAGGATCTGTCGCTTTCATCAAGCTCCGCAACCATGTAATCACTGGTGCCGAGCTTGGCGTTCGTTCCTATATCTGAGATTTCCCCGCCTATCGCTATCGTGGGGTCAACTCCCGCCATTTCCGCTATCAGAGAGACCATGGATGATGTCGTAGTTTTTCCGTGGGTTCCGGCAACGCCGACTCCGCGTCTGGCGTTGAAGATGAGGCTAAGAACCTCGGCTCTGCGAGCAACCGATATACCCTGCTGCCACGCCTTTAATATTTCCGGGTGGTCGGTCGGGATTGCGCTTGAGTAAACGAGAATATTCGGCATAAACTCATCTATATGCTTTGCGTCATGGGGCATGGCTATCGGTATGTTATTTTTTTTCAGCTCTTTCATATAGGAGGTATTCAATATATCGCAGCCGGAAACACGCGCCCCTATTTGGTTCAGCAGTATAGCAAGGCCGCTCATTCCGGCTCCCCCTATACCCATCAGGTGTATGCTTTTTGTCTTAAGATCCATATTACTGCTCAGTGCCACGACAAGCGCTCCTTTCAAACTCAACAGAGAGTGCGGACCACAATTTTTCACAAATTTCTTCCGCTCTATTATACAATCCCTCAGAGCTATTTACTCCGTTATTTTTATACATGCGATACAATTCTAAAAGTCCCGCTTTGAAACTTTCGCCGCTCTCATTCTCCTCTTTGACTATAGCCCTATTTTCACGGGCATAAGCGGATGCGTTAAAGTATTGGTGGTCATCCGCCGCCGCACGCCAAGGAATTACAATGGCGGGAATACCGAGAGTTCCCACTTCCGTAAGAGTGGACCCTCCTCCGCGGACGACAGCCATGTCAGCCACGGAGAAAAGCAAAGAGGCATCCCAAACTTTGGGCAGCAGGTATATATTCTTGCCTGCTTTCTGCGGTTTATCGGAGACTGCGGGAAAAATAAAAGTCCAATTCTCAAACTTAGAATCGCCCGCTGCTTCGGATATTTTCTCTTTTATGGATAAACTGCCAAGAGAGCCGGTCATCACCGCAACAACGGGAGAACCGGGAAAATTATCCTCAATATTCAAAGCTTTCCAAGCCGCATCAGCCTCCCGCATGTCAAAGTCTCTTACAGGCACTCCCGTGAAGGTGTAGGTTCCGTCCGAAAGAGCTTTGCATGATTTCCAACCGGTGCATATTTTGACTCCGAGCCGTGATGCTATTCTTGTAACCTTTCCCGCATACGCATTCTGTTCGTGAAGCAGAAAAGGAATGTTTAAAGACTTGCACGCGAACATCGCCGGGAATGAAATATATCCGGCAAAGAGCACACAGGCCTTCGGCTTTAGTTTTTTAAGTACGCGTTTTGCCTCAAAATAGGACGTAAAAAGCGATTTTAAACGTCCCAATCTTTGCGCCGCCGAGCTTCCCGAAAGCGGAGAGCCCTGCATATCGAGGACAAACGGAGAGACTTCAGCCGACTTGTATATCTCAGCTTCCAACGCCCTTGAACCGCACATGTAATTGACGTCAAACTCCGGTTTTGTTTTCTCTATCCATCTTCCGAAGGATAGGGCGGGCCAGATGTGTCCGCCTGTTCCTCCCGCAACAAGAAGAATGTTATCCTTCATAATTTTCTTCCTCCGAGTAACTCTCTTTTTCAAGCCGCATCATAAGCCCCACACGGGACCACATAGTAAGGAGAGAGGTTCCGCCGTAGCTTATGAATGGAAGGGGCATGCCTGTCAAAGGCAGGAGCTTCGTGACTCCGGCAACATTTATTGCAAGAGGAAGAATCACGGTGAGAGCGACTCCCCACGTCAGAGATGAGTTAAAAACTCTGTCATAGCGGTAATAAATGCGTCTCACATTGGCAACCCAAAACCCAAAAAGAAAGAGGACGCCCAACGTACCCATCAGACCAAGCTCTTCCCCTATTGCCGCATAAATAAAGTCCGTGTAAGCGGCCGGAAGGTAATTCAGTTTTTGAAATCCGTGTCCCATGCCCGCGCCCCAAAAACCGCCGTTGGCAAATGCAATAAGTCCCTGTATAGCCTGAAATCCCGTATCAAGGGGATCCGTCCACGGGTCAAGAAACGCGGCGACTCTTCTCATTCTGTAGGCTTCTCCGAAAATGAGAACGGGAAAACCTATTCCGCCCAATATACCTCCCGCAAACAGGGGCAGACGCCATCCGAATCTTTCGACGTACATTCCCATAGAGAGCGTAAACACAAGTATCGTACTGCCCAGGTCAGGCTGAGACAGAAGAGGCAAGGCCGCGGCAATGACAAAAAAGAGCGTTACGGCAAAAGCTTCATTGGGGGTTCGCTCTTTTCGTGTAAAAAGTTTTGCCAAATGCAGAGCCAACGCAAGGCACAAAATCTCGCCGGGCTGTATTAAAAAAGAAGTGCCGGGCACTTTAATCCAGCGGCTCGCGCCTCCTGCTGAGGAACCTATGCCCGGTATCAGCGGAAGCCAAGCCATTATCCACGCAATAATAAGCAGACGCCCGCTGTTTTTGTACCAAAACTTCAAAGGAATCAGGTACATCGTTACCATACCGGTAAGAGCGATTAAAAGCCACACGCACTGTTTTTTCCCTTGCTGAAACGGGTTTCCGTCAGCAATAAAAGAGGTCGGGCTGGTAGTCGAGGTGATCATGAGTATACCGATACCGCTCAGAACCAGCGGTATTACCCACAGAAACGGATTGACGCCAAACTTATAGGCGTTATCGTTCAGTCTCTCGCCATCAGCCACTTATTACTCTTCCTCTGCTATTATTTTCGCAGCAGCACGGCAAAAATCATCCCCGCGCGCTCCGTAGTTTGGGTACATGTCCCAGCTTGTGCATGCGGGAGAGAGCAGCACGGTATCGCCGGCATCCGCTTTGCCATAGGCGGCGCGAACCGCTTCCTCCATGGTTCCCGCAAAAGAATACTCTTTAAAGTCGGCAGCATCCAAGGCAGCGGCTATTTTTTCTTTCTCCGCTCCTATAATGACCGCGCCGTGCGTGTACTTTTTCACGGCACAGGCAAGGGGTGCGTAATCCTCACCCTTTCCCTGTCCGCCCAATATTATAACCTTGCTTCCCGGCAGTGCGCTCATAGCGGTTATCGTTGCCGCCACATTTGTACCTTTGGAATCATCGACAAATTTAATTTCGCGAACCTCACCGGCAAACGCACAGCGGTGCTTAGGCGGCACGTAGGAAGAAACGGAATCCTTTGAGGCTTCGATATCGAAGAGCGAGAGAACCGCCGTTGACATAGCAGTATTCTCAAGGTTATGAGTTCCGAGAAGGCGAACATCTTCAAAATCAAACAGTTTGCGGGTTTCGGAGCAGCCGCCTCTGTTAATCCATGCGGATTTGGCGTCGCTGTCCATATAAATACCGCTGTGATGCTTGTCAGCTTTTTTCCATGAAAGCGGGAAAAGCATATTTCCGGAAACTTCCAAGCCTGATGCGTCTCTTTCCTGAAATATCGCGGCTCCGCCTTCGTTGAGACACTTGATTATATTGGACTTAGCCTTGACGTAATTCTCATAAGAACCGTGCCAATCTATATGGTCGGGGGCAAGGTTGCAGACGACGGCAACGTCGCATCTGAACTTCTTTGCCCAGTAGAGCTGAAAACTGCTGAGTTCCATAACGATAAAGTCATACTTTTCGCCGGCAATCTTTGCAACGGGATTTCCGATATTTCCGCAAGGTGCGACCTTATACCCCGCTCTTTCAAGCAGATAGGCCGTCATCGATGTCGTAGTCGTCTTGCCGTTGCTTCCAGTCACGGCGATCACCGTTCCGTCAAGGTAGGGGCACACAAAATCAAGCTCGCCCATCACGGGGATTCTCATGTCCATGGCATTTGCAACTACCTCGTTGCTCGGGGATATTCCCGAGCTTACCACAACAAGGTCGGCATCAAGCGCCCGTTTCGTGTTTCCGAGAGCTTCCCAGCTCACACCGAGCGATGCAAACAGAGCTTCCCGTTCCGGCGTTATTTCTTTTGAGTCCGAAACAAAGACAGAGGCTCCCAGCCTGACAGCCAGTTCAGCCAAAGCACTCCCGCTGACACCTGCTCCTATTACGGAAATCTTCATACCTTTGAGGGTATCCTTCTTAACCATCGATTAGCGCTCCTATCAGACATACATATAAAATTTAAATCGCATGAATCAGAAGGAAGAGCAGTGAAAAGCATACCGCTACCCCGACCATGTGAATTATCCAAAAACGTGTCACTATTTGGGTCTCTTTCCAACCAAGCATCTCAAAGTGGTGATGTATGGGACTCATCAAGAAAACTTTTTTCTTAAAACAGCGGATAGAAAATATTTGTATGGAGACAGACAGAATTTCTATCCCAAAAAAGAAAGCAAGCGGTATGACCATAATCAGCGCACCGGAAACAAGGCACACCGACAAGAGAAGTCCCGCAAAAAAATGCGCTCCGACATCTCCCATAAACACACTTGCGGGATTTGCGTTATGCCACAGAAAACCGAGAGATATTCCGCAGCCTGCGGCTATGCACATGGCAATAAGCGGGTCGGACGCGATAAATACAGCCGCGCCTATGAAAGATATAAGAGAACAGCCCGCAGCAAGCCCGTCAAGGCCGTCGGTAACATTGACTCCGTTTTGCAGGCCGACTCCGATAAAGGTAACTGCGGCAACGGCAAGCCATCTGTTTATAAAAATATTGGGCAGCGCTTCAAGTTCGCCTGGCAGAACCCATATTGCCCAAGGAAGAGTAACCAGTATTTGCAAAAATAACTTCTGCATACTCTTGAGCCCGTCGCTTGAATGGCGTGAATATTTCATCCAGTCGTCCAAAAGCCCGACTCCGGCAGCCAGTATCGGATATGAGGCAATCATCAGAATACGGCCGAGTTCTCCGTCATAAGATATGAAAGCGAAGAACAGTGATGCCGCTGTGAGGACCGGAACAAAAACTACTCCGCCCATCGTCGGAGTTCCCAGCTTTGTCTTTTCGTGCCAGCTCGGGCCGTACTCCTTTGTAACCTGTTCTATTTTTAATTTGTGCATTTTTTTGATCCAGAAACTCTGTAAAGCTATTTCCATGACCATGCACATGCAAAGTATCAGAGTAAATTCAACGATCATTCATATCCCCCGCAAGCATCGAGACGAGCCCCGCAAGCCCGTATGAATTGGAGCCCTTTATAAGCACCACCGCATTCTTGAGATCTGTTTCCAAAACGGCGTGCACCGCGTCGCTGCAAGCGGCACACCGAACAATATTTTCGGGCACCGCAAGTTTTGAATCATACCACTCTTCGCCGATAAAAACTACTGTATCAAAAGCCTTTACTTTGTCGATTATCTTCTGATGCCACAAGTAAGAATCGCAGCCAAGCTCCTTCATTCCGCCGAGAAACGCTACGAGTCTGTACTTGCCGTCTTTGTTTATATTAAGGACATTAGCAATAGCAGCCCCCATGGAACTGGGGTTTGCATTGTAGGATTCGTCTATTATCCATGAACCGTCGGAAATTTTCCGGCACACACCTCTGCCGAGAACGGGTCTGGCATTTTCGAGAGAGGACGCTATTTTATCCTCTGCCACACCCAAAATATTTCCCAAAATAACCGCGTAACCCGCGTTATAAGCCTGCTGGAGCCCAAAGAACGGGATCTTATATGATTTTCTCTCATTTTTTAAAGAATAAGATGCAATAATAGAAGCGCCATCTTCTTTAAGTGAAATTGAGGCATCCTCAATTTTCAGGAAGTCATCTGCGTCATGGCCGACAGAAAACTTTTTCACTCCGTCGTAGGCTGGCATTGCCGCCTTCAAAAGATGGTTGTCTCCGTTATATACAATATTTTTTAACTTTGCGGATCTGCATATCTCAAGCTTGGCTTTGAGCACACCCTCCACACTTCCGAAACCCGCAAGATGAGCTGCGGCAACTTCTGTGATAACCGCCGTCTCCGGGGGGAAGAGAGAGACCATCTCGGCTATTTCACCGAAATGATTTGTCCCCAGTTCAAGGACAAGCACTTCGGTGTCATAGGGCATGGAAAGGATTGTAAGGCTGCACCCAATGACTGTGTTATAACTTTTTATCGCGCTGTGCACTTTGTATGAAGATTTTAATACAGAGACGGAAAGCTCACGCGTGGTAGTCTTTCCGACACTGCCGGTTATGGCAATGACGCGAGGCGATACAGATTGAAGGTACATCTGCGCGATACGGCTCATCGCAACGGAAGTATCCGGAACAGCTATGACGGAAATTCCCTTAAGCTCCGGAATTTCCGCAAAAAGAGACTCTATCGCGGAGGAGGCTGCGAGAAGCAGCTTCGCCCCTCCGAGAACGACCTGTTTTATATAGGAGTGCCCATCCGTCCTTGCACCCTTTATCGCGACAAAAGCGTCACCTTCTGAAATATTTCTGCTGTCACTCTTCCACTCTCTGCAAAGTTCCGTGTCCGGGCCGTAAAGTTTACCCTCACACCAACCGGCGGCTTCCGACGCCATAACCCTGCGCATCACAGAACCTCTTTTCCGTTCTGTGCGCACCAGTCAAGGACTACATCCTTGTCAAGGAGCGGAACAGGCCCGTCCTTAAGAATCTGGCAGCGCTCAGGGCCTCTGCCTGCTATAAGGAGAATATCCTCGGGAGCGATGGCTGACAGACCTGCATAAATAGCCTCTCTGCGATCCACTATAATTTTGTATTCTGTGTCATGCTTTTTCGCTCCGGCCTCTATCTCAAGAGTGATTACGGCAGGATCTTCGCTCCTTGGGTTATCGGAGGTGATAATGGCCATATCTGCGAGCCGCCCCGCTATTTCGCCCATCAGAGGGCGCTTTGTCTTGTCTCTGTCGCCGCCGGCGCCGAACACTACGCAAAGTCTGCCGCGGCATACAGGGCGCAGAGCTGTAAGCACCTTTTCAAGTCCGTCCGGGCTGTGAGCAAAATCAATGACACAAGAGCCGGAACCGGCAATATGATACCTTTCGAGCCGTCCCGGAACCTGCTTCATATTAACGAGACTGTCTATCGCTGTTTCGATTTTCACGCCGAGAGTCCACGCGAGGGAAAGAGCCTGAAGAGCATTGTAAACATTATATTTTCCAAGCAGCGGCAAGCGAACCGCAACAGGCGCATCACTGCACGGCGTCTTTATCTCGGCATCGAGCCCCTTGATGGAAACACCCTTTATCGATGCGCTGAAATCTGCATTTTTATCCTCTATCCCGTAGCTTACGGCATGCTCTTTCAGCTCGGAGAAGAGCCTTTTGCCGTATTCATCATCTATATTGACGGCACACTTCCATCCGTTTCTCATATACTTCGTAAAAAGAGTTCTCTTTGCCTGGAAATAATTTTCCATGTCTCCGTGAAAATCCAAATGGTCAACGGAAAGATTCGTGAATCCGGCTCTGTCGTACAGAACTCCGTCTATTCTTCCTTGGGATACTGAGTGTGAAGATGTTTCCATGATACAGGCTTTGCACCCGTTTTTTACCATTCTTGAAAGCCAGAACTGTAAATCAGACCCCTCCGGCGTGGTGTGTACGGCCTCCTCAACAACATCTCCGTCATCGTAGAAAACCGTACCGAGAAGCCCTGTTTTCGTTCCCGATGCTTCAAGAATTGATTTCAGCATGAAAGTTGACGTAGTCTTGCCGTTCGTTCCCGTGAGTGCGACCATCGTAAGTTTCTCAAGCGGAGTTCCGTAAAGCAATGAGGCTGCGACACCCATGTTCCGTCTGATATCCGAGCATATTATCTGCGGAACGGGAAGCGGAAGCTCGCGTTCGCACATAAGAGCGCACGCGCCGGCATCCACAGCTCCGGCCGCAAAATCGTGGCCGTCGGCATGGCCGCCCGATACACAGGCAAACATCGTGCCGTGCGTTACAACGCGGCTGTCTGATACTAAAACATCTATCTCGGGGTCTTTGTCCTTTACGTCATAGGGCAGATAAACCCTTGCCTCAAAATGATTTTTCTCAAGCAACGAACAAAGTTCTTTAAATTTCATATTCAACACCCCTAATAAAAATTATTTTGTCTTCTCAGGAGCAATTTGCTCCACGTCCTCCACTATCGACTTGAATATCGGCGCTGATATCTGACCGCCGTAATATCTTGCCCCTTTGGGCTCGCCGAGACTTACAAGCATGACGTACTTAGGTTTCTGCGCGGGCCAAAACCCGACGAAAGAGGCCACGTAATGACCCTTTGAATATTCTCCGCCCGATGCTATCTGCGCCGTACCGGTCTTACCTCCGATAAGCACCTTATCGGACTTTGCCGCTTTGCCGCCTCCGTCGCTCACGACCATCCTCATCGCATTGCAGATAAAATCCGATGTCGGTTTTGATACCACTTGGTATCTGACTCGTCTGGTTCCCTTATGTATCACATGTCCGGTGCTGTCCAGAACCTCTCCTACTATGTAGGGTTTCAGCAAAGCGCCTCCGTTCACCACGGCGGACACAGCCATCACGACCTGTATCGGAGTGACGGCGATTCCCTGTCCTATAAAGACGTTGGCCGGAACAGTTCCGAGCCACTCCTCGGGGGATTTCAAAAGACCGGATTCCTCACCCGACATCTCTATCTCCGTTCTGTCTCCGAAGCCGAACTGTCTGAGCATTCCGTAAGCCTGATGTTTAGGAACTCCCATGGACATGTGGGCCATTCCGATATTACATGAATTCATCAAAACATGAGTCAAATCCTGCACGCCATGAGCCCTTCTGTTCACATCGCTCATTGTCTTGTCGAAGAGGCGCATCGAACCCGAACAACTGTAGATACTTCTGCCTGACGCCGCCGCGGATTCAAGAGCTATCGACATAGTAATCGGTTTGAAAATCGACCCCGGCTCAAAAACTCTTCCCACAACATTATTGCGCACCGCTTCTTTTTGGTACAGATTTTTCCTGTCGTTCGGATCTACGGTGGGATAGCTTGCGAGAGCCATGATAGCGCCTGTGGATGGGTCTACGCATACAGCGGCTCCCCACGCGGCATTCGCGGCCTTCGCTCCCTCGCTTAAACGCCACTCAACGATCTGTTGTATCCTGGAATCAAGAGTGAGCTTTATTTTGCCGCTGGTATTCTTTACGATACCCGACTTACCGCCCATGACATCAAGAGTATTCCCCTTGGAATCCCTTGTCAAAAAGCGCGTCCTCGGAGGGGAGAAAAGTATATGATTCCATTTAAGCTCCACACCGGCCTGACCGTAATCGTCAATATCGCAGAAACCCAAAACGTGAAAAGCCAAAGCACCATGCGGGTAAACTCGTATTTTCTCATTCAGTGTATAAAGACCGGGGATTTTTTCACGTACAAGCTTATCCGCCTTCGTATTCGGCACGTTGCGCTCAACCCAATGAAACCGTCCCTGCAAGGGGACGGAAAATTTTTTCGCTACTGTTTTTCCGAACACAGGAACCAGGCGGTCGGCGCTTTTCGGATCCCAGTACTTGGGGTCGATAAAAAAACTGGTGGCAGGTACAGACACAGCAAGAGGTATACCGTTTCTATCCTCGATATCACCTCTTGACGCACTCACCGCCACATTTGCCCAATACTGCTTCTGTGACTGCCTAACTATTCTTTTGTCCGGATAAAGCTGTATCCATGCAGTCCCTAAAGCGAGTAAGATAAGAACCGCATACACAGCATTCCACACGGATTTGGAGCGTTTATACTCCTCCGGCGGAAGATTTCTAATTCTTGGCATGTGCCTTCCTTACAAACGGATTCATAGCATCAAGCAATCCCCCCGCGGAAGCCGTATTTGTTGCCTCTTGCCCCTTCGCAAGCACAACGGCACCCGCATCAAGATGTATGGTCTGCACATTTTCGGCATTCACCATACCGAGATTTTGACGAGCGAAACTGTAAATTTTTGCCGGCGAAAGAAGTTCCGAATATCTGCGTGACATTTCCAGATTCTTCTCTGCGCAAGCTTCGATGCGCCCCGCCGTCTCCGAAATTCTGTGTTCAAGATAAAGACCGTAAAGCCTCAAGGAACCGAGAGCCGCCGCACACAGGAAAACACAAAGAAAACTCGCAACAAAAAGTTTCGAGTGCCTTGTTTCCGTCTCATGTCGGTATTCTTTGTAACGCATTCGGAACTCCCCCATCTTTTTTATCTGATACAAAAACTCTTAACTTAGCACTTCTTGACTTATAGTTCGCTTCTATCTCTTCTTCCGTGGGTAAGAGAGCTTTTCTTGGGTTCATATCTCCAAGCCACTCTTCTTTCCATTTGCGAAACCTGTGCTTCACCATTCTGTCTTCAAGAGAGTGATACGAAATGGCTATTATCTTGCCTCCCGGGGCGAGAACCTTGACAGCCCCATCCAGCGCCTCATTCAGCGCATTTATCTCATCATTAACGGCGATACGCAGAGCCTGAAAAATTTTTCTCGCCGGATGTCCGCCCATCTTTCTCTGTACCGGGGCGGGCAGAATATTACGTATAAGTTCCACCAGCTCTCCCGTCGTACTGACATGACCGCCGTTTTCCCTGTGCCGAACAATGCCTTTTGCTATCTGATATGCGTGAGTGTCTTCTCCGTAATCTCTGAATATGTGAGTCAAATCCTTTATGGACCACTCCGCTAAAATCTCTTCAGCCGTGACGGTGCTGTTGCACTCCTCATCTCCGTCCATTCTCATGTCCAAAGGGCCGTCGTGCTGAAAAGAAAAACCTCTATCCGCATCAGTAAGCTGAAGGTTGGACACCCCCAGATCAAAGAGGACGGCGCTTGCTCCCTTCCAATCCGGTCTTAGTGAGAGAGAGCCTATATTGCGAAAATTATCAGCCACTATTTCAAAACGTTCACCGAACGCGGAAAGGTTCGAAGCGGCTATTTCCCTTGCGTAGGGGTCTTGGTCGAAGCCTATCACATGGGCATTGCTGCACTTTGACAGAATATGCCCGGAGTGTCCGCCCAACCCGAGAGTAGCATCCACAACAACTCCGACTGAATCCCAAGGCTGCAATGCATCCAAAACTTCCGATACCATTACCGAAACATGTTCGCTCATAGACCTTCAAGCTCCTCGGCAAGGTCGCTGAAGTCGGACAAAACTTCGCTTCTATGCTCTTCCCATTTCGCGGCGTCCCAAATTTCTATGTGGTCCTCCGCGCCTATCAATATAATCTCCTGCTCCGCACAAGCATAATCTCTCAATATGGAGGGGAGAAGAATTCTTCCCGTATTGTCTATGTCCTGTTCCGTTGCCATTGAGAGAAGAACTCTGCGAAAATCACGCGCCTTTTTCTTAAAAGATGAAAGATCCTTCAGTTTTACAAGCAGTTCTTCCCAGCGCGGAAGCGGATAGAGAGCGATACACTTATCAATACCGATGGTTGCAACAACGGAGCCTCCCAGCTCTTCCCTAAAACGGGAAGGAAGAACAGTTCTCCCCTTGCCGTCCAATTTGTGGTTGTAAGTCCCCATCAGCATCGAATATTCACCCACTTTCTACCACTATATTCCACTATGCCCCACAATATATGCAATCGCTTATATATGCAATACCTTCATTTCCAAAGGAGAAAATTTTATTAGTTCTAAAGACTTATTATTTTTAAGACAGCACATAAAGCCTGTATTTGTCTAACATCATTAAGGGTTTAGCGAAAAGTCAGCCTGTGAGTATGCATACATTTACAAGGGAGCAAACCTTTGTTTTTAAAGTTAATTGGCATTTATTATTAAAAAACATATCGGGGCGACAGAATAAAATCTGTCGCCCCGATATGTTTGAGAGCATTCGATAAGCCGGGTTTTGTAAGGATATAATATCCCTCTGACCATTTATCTAATTCCGACCTTGCAATCGGAAATGAGCGGTCGTACCCGGGAGTCGGCGGGCAGCCTCACCCTCCCCTATTCGACCTTGCTCCGGATGGGGTTTGCCGGCCACAAGGGTCACCCCTTGCGCGGTGGGCTCTTACCCCACCTTTTCACCCTTACCCGAAAAACGGGCGGTCTGCTTCTCTGTGGCACTTTCCCTGAGTTCGCACTCGCAGGAATTTCTCCTGCATCCTGCCCTGCGGAGCCCGGACTTTCCTCCGATGAAACACCGGCGGCCAGACTGAATACTCACAAGGGAAGATTATAACAGATAAAAAAGAAATACAAAACACAATAAGGGGCGGAATACACGTAAAATTCACGCATCCACCCCCGTTCGGCACTTAGTGATAAATCAAATTACCTTATTTTTTCTTACTGTAAGGCGTATCTTCCAGCGGAAGTTTTGTTCTGAACTTTCCGTCATAGTTATAGTACGCGAGCTGCGCTGCGGGCGCACCCGGAATAGCTGCTATCTCGCCGACTCCTTTTGCTCCCGCGGCAAAACCGCCCGAGGATTTTTCTATTATCAGAGTCTCGATTTCCGGCGCCATGTTAGATTTGAACAGTCCGAGAGTGCCGTACTTTGCCGTGGGAACGCAGCCGTTCAGGGGGAAATCCTCGGTCAGCGCATATCCCATCGTCATTATGACTCCGCCCTCTATCTGCCCTTCAACACTCTTCGGATTTATTGCCTTCCCCACATCATGCGCCGCGGTAACTTTTTTGAGTTTTCCCGCCTCATCAAGCTCAACAACCTGCGTCGCGTAACCGTACGCTATGTGGCTCACAGGGTGCGGTTTGTCAGAACCCATTTTGTCCGTCACGCTCTCAAACTCTCCGAAAAATTCCATTCCTTCCAACTCAGCTAGAGTTTTTTCCTTCAGCGCTTCTTTCAGTTTGAGGGAGGCTCTGTGAGTCGCTTCACCGGTCAGAACAGTCTGCCGCGAGGCAGTCGTGTTTCCCGAGTCGGGGGTGAAGAATGTATCCGCAGGGTCGTGCACGACAAGTTCCGGGGCTATGCCCGTAACATCGCACAGCATTTGGATTACAACGGTTCCGAGCCCCTGTCCTATGCAGGCCGCGCTTGTTGCAATGTGAACACGCCCGCCGTTCACTCTGATAACGCACCTTCCGATATCGGGAACACCGACTCCGAGCCCTGCATTTTTCAGTGCGCAGGCAACACCGGCCTTCGGGTTTTTATCGCATATATCCTTCACCGCAGTCAGAGTTTCAACAATTGCCGTGGTATCATCGGAGATCTGTCCGTTCGGCATTGTGTCTCCCGGACGCAGCGCGTTTTTGTAGCGAATTTCCCAAGGTGTAAGCCCTGCCATTTCGGCAAGCTGATTTATGTTGCATTCCGTGGCAAAGCAGCTCTGAGTGACTCCGAAACCGCGGAAAGCGCCGGCAGGCGGATTGTTGGTGTAGGCTGCCGTACCGCTGATGTCAATAATCTGATAATTGTAGGGCCCTGCGGCGTGAGTGCAGGCTCTTTGAAGAACCGGACCTCCGAGCGACGCATAGGCTCCTGTGTCTGAAATTATGACTGCCTTCATTGCCGTGAGTTTCCCGTTCTCGTTACACGCTGTTGTCATGTCTATTTCCATAGCATGTCGCTTCGTACTGACGATAATACTTTCCTGCCGTGAAAGAGTAACCTTTACGGGGCGTTTTACAGCCATAGCCAATATGGCGGCATGGTGCTGAACGGTCTGGTCTTCTTTGCCGCCGAAGCCGCCTCCGACAATTTTTGCCGTGATGTGAACCTTGTCACGCGAAAGCCCCGTCGCCTCGGCTACCTCTCCCTGAGTCTGATAAACTCCTTGGTCGCCGCAATATACGCGAAGAACGCCGCCCTCCATAAAAGCTACTGCGGATTCAGGCTCCAAGTAGGCGTGTTCCGTGAAGGGAAGGCTGTAATGGTTTGTAACGGAGTATTTTGACTTAGCAATGGCGCTATCCGCATCTCCGCGCACAAGAGAGATACGCGACATGACGTTTCCGTCCTCATGAACAAGAGGCGCACCTTCAGCAAGAGCCTCGGCGGGAGAGGTCACGGGGGGAAGAACTTCATACTCCACGCGAACGAGTTTCTTCGCCTCTTCCAGCACGGAGGGAGTTTCGGCCGCAACCAGAGCAACGGCATCACCCAAATAGTGGGTGCACTTACCTACCGGTATCAGCACGTCAAAATCCTTTTTGAGGTGTCCGACTTTCTGTTTTCCCGGCAGGTCGTCCGCAGTAAGGACGGCAAGCACTCCGGGCAATTTTTTTGCATCGCCGGTATGTATCGCTTTTACGATAGCGCGTGGGTGCTCGGTGCGCACGGCAGAGCCGTATGCCATATTTTCCATCATGATATCGGCGGTGTACTGAGCTATTCCCAACACCTTGGGCGCGGCATCCGCACGGTGCATACTCTCCCCTACACAGCCAGTGAAGTGTTCAGCGCCTATTTCCAGGTTCTCACGGAATATTTTTGCGGCAAGCAAAATGGCCTCTTCTATTTTTTTGTATCCTGTACAGCGGCAAATATTATTTTTTATCGCGTCCTTGACCTGTTCCTTCGTCGGGTTGATCTCTTTGTCTATAAGAGCCTTTGCAGAGATGACCATACCGGGAATACAGAAGCCGCACTGAACTGCTCCCGCTTCCATAAAAGCGAAGGAATAGACCTCCTTCTCCCTTTCGCTGAGCCCTTCCACAGTGACGATGCTTTTGCCTTCAAGGTTCTTTATCTGCTGAACGCAGGCTTTGACGGCGCGCCCGTCTATCAGCACCGTACAAGTGCCGCATGCGCCCTCGCCGCAGCCGTTCTTTACAGATGTAAGGCGCAAATCATCACGCAGAAAAGCCATCAGCTTGCGATTTTCGGTTGATATCACCCTTTGTCCGTTTACGGTCAATTCAAACATCGCGCTACCTCCCCGCAAGAAGCTGTTCCGACACTGCTTTTATGAGAGCGGCAATCTCGCTCGGAAGTTTTGAGCACTCCTCCGTATCATCAAGAACTTCCCCGCTGAGACGAACTCTGAAACCTCCGTCCGGCAGCGCATAGAACCCGCTGTTCTCACTGTCGAGGAAATCTTTTTCGTTCGCGAACAGTGTGAATTTATCTTTATAGGGCGAACTGCTCCACGGGCAGAATGTCGTGCAGTTGCCGCACTCGTTGCACATCATATCAACGTGAACAATCTGATGGCCGAAGTTCGGCACGTTTACGGCAACATTGGCTCTGTTCGGGCAGACGTCCACACAGTTTTCGCATACTGCGGAACAATCAAGACAGCGATCTGCTTCGCAGCCCGAGTCATCGGCAAAGCAGAGCACTCCTTTTTTGACAAGAGCTTTATCTCTTCCGTCCGCTTTCTTAACTGCGGAAGCGTAGGGCTCCAACCCCTCGGAACGGGCTATGTCGTCTGCTGCGGTTCTTGCGTCCGCAATCGCTTCCACAACCGTAGACGGACCGCGTCTTGCGTCTCCCGCAACGTACACGCCTTCGACATTGGTAAGTAGGTTGTCGGCAACGGAAACTTTCCCGCCGTTTACCGAGATTCCGTTTTCGGCAAAAAGCTCACACTCCACACCCTCGCCGACGGCAGTGATGACTGTATCGGCAGGTATGTCAATAACTTCGTCCGTCACTACCGGCGAACGGCGGCCGGATGCGTCGGGCTCTCCGAGAACGACTTTGGCGCAGCGCAGAATCCCATTCTCGTGCGAGATCGGAGCAAGCAGCTCCATAAAGACTACTCCGTCCTGAATGGCAAGTTCAAGCTCTTCCGCATCGGCAGGCATAAACTGCTTTGTCCTGCGATATACGAGATTTACATTCTTAACAGAATGTATGCGTTTTGCGGCGCGGGCTGCGTCCATTGCGGTATTGCCGCCGCCTATTACGACAACATTCTCACCTATACACATATCCGAACCTGATTTTTTAAATTCTGTAAGGAAGTCGAACACATCAGTACCGCAGCCCTTTTCAAGTTTCAGGCTGCCATGCTTCCACGCTCCGTTGGCAAAGACCACATATTTATATCCCTGTTTTTTAAGATCTGCGGCGGAAGTCTGCTTTGAGTTCATTACAAACTCCGCTCCCATAGCGCGGATTATCTCCACATCAGCGTCTATTGCCTCTGCGGCGATTCTGAAATCCGGAATTATCTTGCGCACGACACCGCCCAATTTGTCTCCGCTGTCAAAAACAGTTGCCTTTATCCCGTTTCTGCACAGGAAATACGCAGCGGCAAGCCCTGCGGGGCCGCCTCCTATTATAGCGGCGGTTGCGTCGGATTTCGGGCATACAGCTTTGATGTCCGAAATAACTTTCTCTATACCCTTCTCGGCTGATTCCAGCTTTACCGAGCGTATCTTTACGGACTCTTCGTAGAAATTTCTCGTACACTTGGTCATACAGCGGTGGCTGCAAATCGTTCCCGTAATGAAGGGAAGCGGGTTCTTATCCAATATTACTGACAACGCCTCATCGTAACGGCCTTCACCGGCAAGCGCGACATACTCGGGCACGTCCTGATTGATAGGACAGCCCTCACTGCACGGAGCGATGAAGCAATCCGTAAGAGGAACAGGCTTGTCTATTTTACGCGAAGCGGCCGGTTTGACAGGCTTTCTGTACCACTCGTTTTTCTTACTCTCTTCTGCGATCTTGGTTACTGCGGCAACGTCCACGGACTCAAAATTTTTATGTCCGCACGCATCAAGTATTTCCGCCATCTGTTTGAGTCTGCCGTATCCGCCCGGTTTAAGCAGAGTCGTGGCAAGAGTGATCGGCCATATACCGGCATTATACAGAGACGCCATATTCGCAAAGTCAGCTCCTCCGGACCACGAGATACGAAGCTTGCCGCCAAAGTCAGAGGAAATGCGCCTTGCAACTTCGGCAGTCAGGGGGAAGAGAGAGCGTCCCGACATGTACATTTCGTCTCCCGCCATAAAGTCCTTGGGGTTGTCCACCGGGAAAGTATTTGTAAGTTTCACTCCGAAGGAGAGCCCGTCTTTGTCCGCGAGAGCCTGTAAACGTTTCAGCATCGGAACAGCATCGGAATACTGCAAATCTTCTTTGAAATGGTGGTCGTCAAAAGCTATGTAGCCGAATCCCATTTCGTCAACGGTTCTGCGTGCGAAGTCATAGCCGAGAAGCGTCGGATTGCACTTTATAAAGGTGTTAAAACCCTTTGTATCAAGCAGGTACGTCGCTATACGCTCTATCTCCTGCGGCGGACAGCCGTGAAGAGTGGAAAGCGTGATGGAGCCGCACACTTTGGAAGATACCGCGCTTACATAGTCCGAATCGACATTTTTAAACATGGAGAGGTTTGATTTCGTCCAGGACACGCACTCTTTCCACACCGCAGTTTCGGAAGCATCGCGCAGCCCTTCTATGAACGAATCTATTTTAGGTGTTTTTATTCCGTCAAGGTCATATCCGACGCTCATGTTGAACATAAACCCGTCGGCAGCTCCGAGGGAAAATTCTTTTGATATGAGTTTTATGGCAAACCATGCCTTGATGTACTCTTCCATTGCTTCGGGAACGCGCAGCTCTGTTGACCACTCTACGTTGTAGCACTCGTCCCTTGCATCGATACATGGTTTTGAAACAGGAAGGTCTTCTCCGTCAAGGATCTGAACAGTCTTAAGCTCAAAAAAACGAGCGCCTGCAAAATATGCGGCTATAATGTTTTGCGCAAGCTGAGTATGCGGACCTGCGGCAGGCCCGAACGGTGTCTCCAGCTTCTCGCCGAGGAAGGGCATAGTACCTCCCTTATGATGGTAAGGATGTCTTACTCCAAATACACTGCCAAATTTTTCTTTCTCAGAAAGTACCCACTTCATTATCTCGCCAAAAGCTATCGGTGTCATACGGTCACTCATCTCACAGGCCTCCTCAATTGTTGTTGCCCAAACAGATAAATATCAACTGCATCAGGATAGAAACGGCCGCAGAAAACATAATCTTTGGACATATATTTCAAATAGGCATTTTGCGATATGATTTTTTGCAATTTTCTGATATTTAAATTATAGCAGATTTTACTGTTTTCCTTACATTTCTCTAACATATCTACGTATGCCCGGTACGACGATTCTAGCACAACAAAAATGAAAAGCAATAGTTTTTCTAAATTTTTTTTAGAACTTATAAAAATTTTTTTGATTACCTATTGACGGCAGAAATTATTGTGCTATATTCAGCATATCACGATACCTAAAAATTTTTTAGATTTTCATTTTTTTACATGATTAGAGATGATTTGGGACAATGCAGAATCAAATTTCGATCGACTTCATCAAGCGTTTGGCAAAGGGTATTGCGGTGCAGTTCGGAGAGGATTGCGAGATAGTTATACATGATCTCTCAGCCACCGAGAAAGAGAGCACCATCATCGCAATAGAGAACGGGCATGTAACACACAGGGAACTTGGCGGAGGACCTTCTCACATTGTTCTGGAGGCTCTCAGCAAGAGCAAAGACGACCTGAACGACCAGCTTGACTACTTCACAAAAACATCGGACGGACGTCTTATCAAATCAAGCTCTATATATATTCGGGACGAAAAAGGAGAGATTACAGGGATATTCTGCATAAACTACGACATAACACGTTTAAGCATGGCGGAGAGCACTATCAGATCTTTTCTTCATGCGGATGTTCCTTCAGCGGAACCGGAGAGGATTCCTCAGAACGTGAATGAGCTTCTGGATGAGCTCATCGACGGAGCTGTAAGAGACGTGGGAAAACCTGTGGCAATGATGAAAAAAGCAGACAAGATAAAAGCCGTTCAGTACCTCAAGAGAAACGGCGCGTTCCAGATACTCAAATCGGGCGACAGGGTGTGCAAGTTATTCAAAATATCAAAGTTTACTCTCTACAACTACATCGATTCTTCTGAGAAATAAAAAACAAGAACGGAGGTTCGACATGAACGCTATCAAATGGGTAAAAAACACAATGCCGAAAACAGAGGATAAAGAACTTGAGATAATGGCTCTTCCCAATGTCGAGGCAGCAAGAAAGTTTCACGCAAGTTTCCCGCAGTACAGCATAACACCCCTTGCTCACCTCAAGGAGCTTGCCGCGCTTCTCGGGCTAAAGGAAGTTTTTATAAAGGATGAGTCATACCGCTTCGGGCTCAACGCCTTCAAGGTACTCGGAGGCTCCTTCGCTATGGGAAGACACATCGCAAAGGCCACGGGACGCAGCATATCCGAGCTCACATACGAAAAACTCACTTCACCTGAACTCAAAAAGGAACTCGGAGAAGTAACCTTCTTCAGCGCAACGGACGGTAACCACGGGCGCGGAGTTGCATGGTCGGCAAACAGACTCGGGCAGAAATCCGTCATCCTTATGCCCAAAGGTTCGGCGAAGATGCGCCTTGAGAACATACTTAAAGAGGGCGCGAAAGCGACTATAGAAGAACACAATTACGACGAGTGCGTCCGTATGGCGGCAAAACTTGCGAACGACACACCTGGCGGCATTATGGTTCAGGACACGGCGTGGCCGGGCTACGAGGAAATTCCCGCATGGATAATGCAGGGATACGGGACTATGGCAATGGAAGCCGATGAGCAGATGGAAGCTGAAGCTCTTAATCCGCCGACACACGTCATAGTACAGGCCGGAGTAGGTTCTCTTGCAGGCGCTGTAGTGGGTTATTTTGCAAACAAATATCCGAACAACCCGCCGATCTTCATCGTAGTAGAGGCCGACCAGGCCGATTGTCTCTACCGTTCCGCACTTGCCGGCGACGGCGCTCCTCACATTGTAGACGGAGACATGCAGACAATTATGGCAGGACTCGCATGCGGTGAACCCAATACCTCATCATGGGAGATTCTCAAGGACAAAGTTTCCATCTTCGTCTCATGCCCGGACTGGGTTGCGGCGCGCGGCATGAGAATACTTGCGGCTCCGCTCAAGGGAGACACGCCCGTTGTCTCGGGAGAATCGGGAGCCGTTCCCGCAGGTCTTCTCGCAACGGTGATGATGGATGATGACATGTCCGAACTTCGCGCTGCGGCAGGGCTTAACGAGAATTCAAGAGTTCTTATGTTCTCAACAGAAGGAGACACAGACAAGGAAAATTATAAGCGCGTAGTTTGGGAAGGCGCTTGCGTAAAACCCCAATAAACATAATTGACAGTAACAAACAGCAGATAAAAAAATCACAGACTGGGAGGAAACAAAAATGGATTTCAACGCAATCAAAAAAGCAGCAGAAGGTTATGAAAAAAATATGACAAAGTTTCTCCGCGACCTCGTAGCAATTCCCGGTGAGAGCTGCGGCGAAGAGGGAGTCATCAAGCGTATCGAAAAAGAAATGAAAGACCTCGGTTTTGACAAAGTGGAAATAGACCCTATGGGAAACGTTTTGGGCTATATGGGCACAGGCAAGACCCTTATCGCATACGACGCCCACATCGACACAGTCGGACTCGGCGAACTTTCAAACTGGAAGTTTGACCCGTATGAAGGCTATGAGAACGATACGGAAATAGGCGGACGCGGCACATCAGACCAGTTGGGCGGCATCGTCTCCGCAACATACGGCGCGAAGATAATGAAAGACCTCGGACTCCTCTCAGACAAATACACTGTTCTTGTAACGGGAACTGTTCAGGAAGAGGACTGCGACGGACTTTGCTGGCAGTACATCGTCAACGAGGACAAGGTTCGCCCCGAGTTCGTAGTTATCACGGAACCGACAGACGGAAACATCTACCGCGGACAGCGCGGCCGCATGGAGATTCGCGTTGAAGTCAAGGGAATTTCCTGCCACGGTTCAGCTCCGGAGCGCGGAGACAACGCGATTTACAAGATGGCGGATATTGTGAAGGAAGTTCAGGCCCTCAATGACAAGCTTCACTACGACCCGTTCCTCGGCAAGGGAACCCTCGCCGTATCCCAGAGCTTCTACAACTCCCCCTCACGCTGCGCGGTTGCGGACATGGCCGCTATATCCATCGACCGCAGACTTACGGACGGCGAGACTTGGGAGATGGCTCTCGAAGAGATTCGCGCTCTGCCTTCCGTTCAGAAATACGGCGCAGTCGTCAGCATGTACAAATATGACAGCCCGAGCTGGACAAACCTTGTCTACCCGACAGAGTGCTACTTCCCGACATGGGTCATCCCCGCAGAGCACCCCGCAACACTCGCTATGGTGGAGTCCTTCAAGGGAATGTACGGCGAACCTGTTGTTGACAAGTGGACATTCTCCACAAACGGAGTCTCGATAATGGGCCGCTACGGTATCCCCTGCATCGGTTTCGGCCCCGGCAAAGAGGCTCAGGCTCACGCACCGAACGAAATCACATGGAAAGCCGACCTTGTTAAGTGCGCTGCGGTATACGCCGCTCTTCCGACAATTTACTGCAAATAACCGCTGTTTCGCATACAAATAAAAAATTAGGAGGAATATTACAATGGCATTGATGGAAAGCTTTATAGCAAAACTAAAGGGACTCGAGCACTCCGGCATGTACAACAACGACTTCTTCCTCACATGGGAGAAGACACGCGACGAACTGGACGCGGTATTCACGGTTGCGGACGCTTTGCGCTGCCTTCGCGAGAACAACATTTCACCGAAGATTTTTGACAGCGGCCTTGGGATATCCCTCTTCCGCGACAATTCAACACGTACACGTTTCAGCTTCGCATCTGCCTGCAACCTCCTCGGCCTTGAGGTTCAGGACCTCGACGAAGGCAAATCTCAGGTCGCACACGGCGAAACCGTGCGTGAAACAGCCAACATGATCTCCTTCATGGCGGATGTTATCGGTATTCGCGACGACATGTATATCGGAAAAGGCAACACATACATGCACCAGGTTGTGGACGCGGTGAAAGAGGGACACCAGGACGGCATTCTCGAGCAGAGACCGACACTCGTAAACCTCCAGTGCGACATTGACCACCCAACCCAGGCTATGGCTGACATGCTTCACATCATCCACGAGTTCGGCGGAGTGGAAAACCTCAAGGGCAAGAAGGTCGCGATGTCATGGGCATACTCACCCTCATACGGCAAGCCCCTCTCGGTTCCCCAGGGCGTCGTAGGACTTATGACACGCTTCGGCATGGACGTCTCCCTCGCTCACCCCGAAGGATACGAGATCATGTCCGATGTTGAAGAAGTCGCACGCAAAAACGCAGCGGAGACAGGCGGTTCCTTCACAAAGACAAACTCAATGGCAGAAGCTTTCAAAGACGCGGATATCGTCTATCCGAAGAGCTGGGCTCCCTTCAAGGCAATGGAGAAACGCACAAACCTCTACGGCGCTGGCGACTTTGACGGCATCAAAACACTTGAGAAGGAACTCCTCGCTCAGAACGCGGCTCACAAGGATTGGGAATGCACCGAAGAGATGATGAAGCTTACAAAGAACGGCAAGGCTCTCTACCTCCACTGCCTCCCCGCCGACATTACCGGCGTGAGCTGCAAAGAGGGAGAAGTGTGCGCCTCCGTGTTTGACAGATACCGCGTGCCTCTTTACAAAGAAGCCAGCTTCAAGCCGTACATCATCGCAGCAATGATTTTCCTCAGCAAAATAAGAGAGCCGGAAACAACACTCCGTATGCTCGAAGACTCAGCCATTGACCGCAAGGTCGACTAGTACCCGTTTGCAGTAACTCATGCCCCTGTGCCGCAAGGTGCGGGGGCATCTACGAAGGGACGTGACATAAGTGGCAGAAAATAAGGTAGAGAGTTCTCTTTTTCAATTAGACGGTCCGATGCCCAGCTTCAAGGAAGCCTTTCCTCTTGCAATGCAGCATGTTGTGGCAATGGTTGTCGGATGTATCACCCCTGCAATACTGATAAGCGCCGTGACAAAGCAGAGCCCGGAAAACATGGTAATACTGATACAGGCATCGCTCGTTCTGGCTGCCGTCGCATCCATGCTTCAGGCATACCCCCTATTCGGCATAATAGGAGGAAAACTTCCTGTAATCATGGGAGCAAGTTTTGCCTATGTCCCCGTACTTATGTCAATAGGCGGCAACTTCGGGCTTCCCGCCATATTCGGAGCTCAGATCGCGGGCGGACTCATAGCCGTTGTTGTAGGGCTCTTCATAAAACAGCTTCGGCCGTTCTTCCCTCCCATAGTTTCCGGAACTGTCGTCTTTACGATAGGTCTCTCCCTCTATCCGGTCGCGATACGCTACATGGGCGGGGGCGGCGGAGCTCAGACGTTCGGTTCAGCGCTCAACTGGGGAGTCGCTCTGTTTACGTTGGGGGCAACAACTTTCTTCACACACTACACAAAAGGATTCATGAAGCTTGCGTCCGTGCTCCTCGGACTGCTCGCGGGATACGCTTTGGCATGTGTGCTCGGAATGGTTTCATTTGCCAGAGTTTTTGAAACAGGTTGGGTTCAGATGCCAAAACCCTTCTATTTTCCGATAGAATTCCACGCAACCGCAGTCATGTCCATGGTCATAATGTTCATTGTTAATTCCGTGCAGGCAATAGGCGACATATCAGCCACAACGGTAGGAGCTATGGACAGAGAGCCGACAGACAGAGAACTTTCCGGAGGAATAATCGGCAGTGGACTTGCCAGTGCGGTAGGAGCAATAATAGGCGGCATGCCGCTTGCAACCTACAGCCAGAATGTGGGTATCTTTGCTATAACGAAGGTCGTAAACAGGTACGTAGTCGCATTGGCGGCAATAGTGATATTCTTGGCCGGAATATTCCCCAAATTTTCCGCACTTCTCACAACGGTTCCTCAGCCGGTATTGGGCGGAGCAACGCTTACAGTCTTTGCTGCAATTACAATGACAGGAATGAAACTCATCGTTTCGGCAAACCTTACCGCGAGAAACAGCGCCGTTGTCGGAATATCAGTGGCTCTCGGAGTCGGGATATCACAGGTAGCCAACGTCCTTGCCGGCCCCGGAATGCCCCTTTGGCTGCACCAGATATTCGGAACATCCTCGGTAATAATCTCGACAATTATTGCAGTGTTCCTCAATATAATTATCCCCAAAGACAAAAACTAGAGACGTACACAAATAATATATGGACATCGGCCTCGCACGGGACAGATGTCCTTTAGTGTAACAGGAGGAGGATATAAATGCTGCTTCTCGGAAACGGAATTCTCATAACAAAAGACAAAGAAAACCCATTCTTCGCGGACGGAGCCGTGGCAATGAACGGCGCGCTTATTGAAAAGGTCGGAACGACGAAAGAGCTTAAGGCAAAATATCCCGATGCGCAGTTTATAGATGCAAAGGGCGGAGTGATTCTGCCTGGGTTTATAAATTCGCACATGCACTTCTACAGCACATTCTCAAGAGGCATGACACCCCCAGGAGCGCCGTCGCAAAACTTCGACGAAGTTCTGGAACGGCTTTGGTGGAGATTGGACAAGGCTCTCACGCTCAAAGATACGTACTACAGCACAATGACAGCCTTGATAGATGCCATCAAATGCGGCTGCACAACGATAATAGACCACCACGCAAGCCCATACGCCGTGACGGGCAGCCTCTTTGAAATAGCGAAAGCCACAAAAGAGGCAGGCATAAGGTCATCGCTCTGCTACGAAGTTTCCGACAGAGACGGAGAAAAAATAGCGGACGAAGGCATACGTGAGAACATTGATTTCATAAACTGGGCGGAAAAAGAAAAAGACCCCATGCTGTCCGGAAAATTCGGACTTCACGCCTCGTTTACGCTCTCCGACAAAACTCTCGGCAAATGCAGAGAAGCAATGGACGGCAAAGATGCGGGATATCACGTTCACGTTGCGGAAGGCCCAAACGATGAAAAAGACTCTGCTGCAAAATACGGCAAAAGCATTGTAAAAAGATTTGACGACTTTGGCATCACAGGCAAAAATTCAATCTTTGTACACTGCATACACATAAACAGGGACGAAGTGGAAATCATCAAGGCGACAGACACAGCCGTAGTCCACAATCCGGAATCAAACATGGGCAACGCGGTTGGTGCGGCGGACGTAACAACAATGATAAAAGAGGGAGTCATGCTGGGACTCGGAACAGACGGATACATCTGCGACATGATTCAGTCATACAGACTCGGCAACGCTCTTTGCAAACACTCATGCAAACACCCCAATACAGGGTGGGGCGAACTTCCTCAAATGCTGTTTGAAAACAATAAAACTATTGCGGAACGCTGTTTCCCTGTTAAACTTGGACGCATAGCGGAGGGGTGCGCGGCGGACGTAATCGTAATGGACTACATCGCACCGACTCTCCTCAATGAAAATACCGTAAACGCCCACATGCTCTTCGGCTCATCAGGACGAAATGTTGTCACTACAATCGCAAACGGCAAAGTGCTGATGAAAGACAGGAAACTGACGACGCTTGACAGAGAAGCCATCTTTGCCCGTGCGCGTGAGTGCGCTGCGGAAGTGTGGAAAAGGGTATAACGGGCAAAAGAAAGCCGTGATCTAATGCTGAAAACAGGAGAGAGAAAACTGGCTGTGGTACGCGGCGGCGGTGACCTCGGCACCGGTGTTATATACAGACTGTGGAGGTCGCATTTCAAAGTCCTCGTGCTTGAGATAGAGCGCCCCATGGTGGTGCGTGTAAACGTATCGGCCGCAAATGCTGTTTTCTGCAAGGAAGCGGACATAGAGGGAATGCCGGTTCGCCGGATAGATTCCATTTCCGAGTTCGACATGGCCTCCTATGACGTAGAAGTCCTTGTATCGCCGAACACAGAACCCATAAAAATTCTCAAACCCTACGTTGTTATAGACGCAATTATGGCAAAAAGAAACACGGGAACGACAAAGAATATGGCTGACATCGTCATAGGCATAGGGCCCGGATTCACCGCACCGGACGATGTCCACGCCGTTATAGAAACCAAACGCGGACACTACCTCGGACGGGCGATATATGACGGAAGCGCGATACCAAACACCGGAATACCGGGAATCGTCCGCGGATTTAGCATAGAGCGGCTCCTTCGCTCCCCGTGCGCCGGTTACGTCCGCCATTTACACAATATCGGAGACAGTGTATCAAAAGATGAAATCGTGGCTTTTGTGGGAGATACTCCGGTAAGAGCCGGAGTAGACGGCGTTCTGCGCGGGCTGATTCACCCAACCGTGCCGGTGGAAACAGGCATGAAAATAGGAGACGTGGACCCAAGCGGAGAGAGAGAACACTGCTTCACAATCACGGACAAGGCCCTGGCAATAGGCGGAGGGGTACTCGAAGCGATAGCCTGCCTTGGCACAAACTAAAAATATGATAAAGGGGATAGAAAAATGTCTAAAAAAGTAGTGGTGGCGCTGGGCGGCAACGCGCTTCAGGAATCGGGGCAACCGGCAACAGCGGAGGCGCAGCTCGAAGTCATCCGCAAAACATGCGAGCGCCTCGCGGATATAAAAGACAAAGGATATGAAATGGCGATAGTCCACGGCAACGGCCCCCAGGTAGGGAGAATCCTTCTCGGACAGGAAATAGCCGCAAATATTGACGCCAAACTGCCTGCCATGCCCTTTGACGTATGCGGAGCGATGAGCCAGGGATACATCGGATACCAAATACAGCAGTGCTTCCGCGATGCGCTCAGAAACAGAAACCGCAACGTGCCGGTGGTCACGCTCGTGACTCAGGTCGTCGTAGACCCTGACGACAAAGCATTTTCCAACCCCACAAAGCCGATTGGCCCCTTCTACACGGAAGAAGAGGCAAAAAAAATATCGGAAGAAAAAGGTTACACAATGAAAGAAGATTCCGGCAGAGGGTGGCGCAGAGTAGTCCCCTCCCCCGCTCCCAAGAGAATAACTGAAATAGACTCTGTAAAACGTCTTTGGGACTCCACGATAGTTATAACGGCAGGCGGCGGCGGAATACCCGTAATAGAAAACATGGACGGCTCGCTTACTGGCGTAGCCGCAGTGATAGACAAGGATCTGGCGGCGGAGACTCTTGCGGAGGACATGGAGACGGACGTTCTTCTCATACTTACCGAAGTCGAGAATGTCTGCGTGAACTTCGGCAAGCCGGATCAGAAAGCATTGAACCACATCACCGTAAAAGAAGCTATACAGTACATGGAAGAGGGGCAGTTCGCTCCCGGAAGCATGCTTCCCAAGGTCATGGCGGCGGTTAAATTCGCTCGCCGTTTCCCCGGAAAAAAGGCTATAATAACATCGTTATTCAAGGCTGCTGATGCTCTGGAGGGCAAAACGGGAACTGTCATCACTATGGCATAGAACCGAACCGTCAGCGAACCGGGATAACATATTCCGGTTCGCTTTTTTATGCGGCCGCAAATATGGAGGACAGTACAGATGAAAACAATTGATCTCTGCATTATTTCAGGCTTCTTCGGCTCAGGAAAAACGACACTCCTTCAAAATATCCTAAACGAATGCTCCGGAGTAAAAGCGGGCGTGCTGGTAAACGAATTCGGTAAAGTGAGCATAGACGGAGCTCTTCTAAAGACAAAAGGCATGGATATGGTTGAACTGACAAACGGATCCATATTCTGCGCGTGCAAAAAGGGCGATTTTATACAAACACTGATAGATTTCTCGAAAAAAGACATCGATATCCTCTTTGTAGAAAACTCAGGGCTTGCCGACCCATCGGAGATGCCCTCCATACTCTCCCAGCTTGACGCTAAATTTGAGAGAAAATACAAGTACAACGGCTCAACCTGCGTAATAGACTGCTCATCATTCCTCGTAATAGTCGAAACTCTTCTTGCCGCAGAAAACCAAACTGCGACTGCAAGCAGAATAATCCTCAATAAAACCGACCTTATTTCTCTGGACGATCTCCGTAAAGTATATGAAAAAGTTCGTTCCATAAATACCACGGCAGACATTTTTGAAACAACCTACGGCAAGATACCGGCAGAGACCCTCATGCGGCATCAATCCGCGCCAATAGCCGAAAGGGAATGCAGCAACACGGTAGACAAACGCCCCGGCAGCCTTGTAATAACAGCAAAAGGCACGTTTGACCCTGAAAAGCTAAAAGAACTCGCGGCAAAAGCAGGGGAAATCTCATACAGAATAAAAGGTTTTGCACCTACAGAATCGGGATGGGCACAAGTTGAATACTCAGGCATAACCGCAGAAGTATACCCAACCGAAAAAGATCCCGACGTTGACTGCCTCACTATCGTATTTATAACAAAAAAAATGTTCGCATTAAAAACGATAAAAAGCCTGTGGGAAGAAATCATGGGAACACCCGCATGTTTCGACCTCCCGGCTCAACCGAAGGCAGAATAACGGAGAGAGGGCAAAATTTTCCGCTTTAACATCTACAAGTTTTATCACTTGTACTTGACACTATACTAAAGTGCATGTATTATCTGCCAATCGACACAAATACACATTGATGACCAATGCCAAGGGAGGCCGGCGAATATGAAAAAATCTAATATAGCTCTTCGTTCCTATTATTATGCTTATTCGTATCCTCGCTGCCATAGAGCCTCGGGGCATTTGGTGTTTTCTTTTGAATGACGGTTTGATGTGATTTAGCTCTGCCGGATTTTCAAAGACCGCCTACCCGCGAGGGTGGCGGTCTTTTTTTATGTTTTTATTTTTTGAAAATGAAAGGGGTAGTTTGTAATGTTTTCAGCGGATATGTGGGTAATAGTTTCAGGTTTGTCTCTCGTGTGGAGCGCTTCTTGGTCTCTCTTCATGATAGCAAAGGCGGTGAAGTAAAATGCTCACCTTCATTCCCCTTTGGATAGGATACGCTCTGCTTTTAATTGCGATAGCGAAATTCTCAAAACACAAAGACGCGCTTCTTCCGGGCAAAGTCGGGGTTCTTGTTCAAGCTCTGGCATACGTAGCAACGTACATATCCGCAGTCGCGTTGGTCGGGTTCGGAGGGCTCTGCTACATGTTCGGAATGCAAATGCTCCTGATTGCGGCCGGCAACGTTTGGCTTGGGACATGGTTCGTATACCGTTACCTCGCGTGGCCGACACGCCTCTGGCAAAGACGTTTCGACGCAAGAACCCCGGCAGAACTCCTGTCAAAGGCATACGGCACACCGCACCTTCAAAAATTTATCGGAACAGTATCTGCAATACTGCTTGTAATATACGGTTCTGCCGTATTTAAAGGCGCGGCGGTAATGGTTGCAGGAGTTGTCCCTATCTCCGTAAATACAGCTTTGGTAGTCCTCGTCCTCGTAGTCGGAATAAGCGTAGTGTGCGGCGGTCTGCGCGGCGTGCTCTACACTGAAGCTCTTCAAGGTTTTGTAATGGTGCTCGGAGTCGGCTCACTGCTGATCGCCCTCCTGAGAGCCGTAGGCGGCCCTGTTGCAGGAATGCAGTCGCTCGCCGCTCTTCCGCCGACCACTGCCGCAAATAACGGCTTTATGGCGCTCAGCAGCGGACCTGCCGGTATGAACATAATATTCTTAACAATTGTGACCTCCGTCGGAATATGGGCACAACCGCAGCTTATACAGAGACATTTTGCACTGAAAAGCCAGGCTGAAACCAGAAAAGCAGCGCCTCTTGCAATGCTTGTCCTCTCAGTAGTAGTGGGAGGTGCATACTTTGCGAGCGCACTTTCAAGGCTGGTTTTGGGACCGGGAATCACAAACACCGATACAGTCATGCCTATTCTTGTGGCCAAGCTTCTTCCTGCATTTGGGCAGCAGCTCTTCGCTCTGGCAATAGTATCGGCTTCCCTGTCAACGGCCTCAGCTCTGCTTCACATAGCAAGCGGCAGCCTTGGAAAAGACGTAATGGGAAAAGAGCTTTCAGGTACATCGTGGAATTCGGCTGTAATTCTTTGCACGGCGGCAAGCGGGATATTTGCTTTTAAAAGTTCCTCTATTATTGCTCTTATATGCACGACAAGCTGGACTCTTCTGGCGTGTGCGATAATGATTCCATACCTTGCTCTTCTGATAGAAGGACCTAAGGCAGGAGCCCGCTCGGCATTCTCATCCTCGCTGGGAGGATTTATCTGCACCGTTATCTGGTACATAGCAGTATATAAACCAACTGCACCGGAAACTCTCTCAATACCTATGCCGAGCATAATTGCGGCAATACATCCCATAGTACCCGGGATACTGGCATCGCTCATGTTTTTCATGATATTCAGGAGAAACAATTGCGAAACATCTGATAACATATAGCTTGTATTCTAAACATTAAAAACAAATGCTTCATTTAGCCAAACGGCTAATTAAACTATCTTAAATTCGATATACTGATATATTTATAACCCATATACCGAATTTGACCTATTGACCTCATAAATATCTTCATGTATATTTTTTCACAAATAGATTTGGAAGGCGTGTGAAGATATGCAGCAAGAGAGAGTAAGCGTTTCAAATGTAATAAAATTTGCAGGAGCTTTTATAGCATTCCTTATAGGCTCCGGATTCGCAACAGGGCAGGAAATTTTGCAGTACTACACCTCATACGGACTTAAAGGTCTTATGACCGCGGTTGTAATGTTCGCGCTTTTTGTCTATGCCGGTGGCAGCTTTATAATGACCGGATACAAACAGAAATTCACCAAAGGAAGCGAAATATTTCAATACTACTGCGGTGAAAAAATAGGTACGGCCTATGACTACTTTACAGTCGCATTCCTCTTCATGTCCTACATCGTAATGATAGCCGGAGCCGGCGCCACCCTCAGCGAACACTTCGGATTTTCAAAAGTTGTAGGAGCAGTCATAATGATGGTACTGGCAGGCGGCACGGTTATAATGGGACTCGGCAGTATTGTTGACATTATAGGCAAAATAGGCCCGGCTATAGTTATCATATCCGTAACACTCGGAGCCAGCGCAATATTTAAGAACCCCTCCGGAATAATGGAAGGTGCGGCTCTCATCGATTCAGGCTCGGTCACGCTTATGAAGGCAGGAACAAACTGGTTCACCTCCGCATGTTCCTACGTCGGATTCAGTATGCTGTGGCTTGCCGCATTTTTGGCGGCTCTTGGGAAGAAGGCAAACAGCGGCAAAGAAGCCATTCTGGGAACATCTCTCGGTGCAACAGGATTCTTTGCGGGAACAGTGCTGCTCACGCTGGGATTGCTCGCCAACGTGGAAGCCGTAGCAGGCACACAGATTCCTTCGCTTGTACTTGCGACAAACATAAGCCCGAAACTAGCCACGGCATTCTCAGCAATAATTTTTGCCGGCATATACACGACCGCGGTTCCGCTTCTTTGGCAGGTATCAGCAAGATTCTCCGAGGAAAGAACTCGTAAATTTACAATACTCACAATATGCCTTGCGCTTCTCGGATGCTTCATTGGTCTGGCCCTTCCGTTCAGCAAACTTGTGAACGTAATATACGGAATAAATGGATATATCGGCATAATTCTCATGCTCTTCATATTCGTAAAAGACATCAGAGTGTTTGCTGCATCAAGAAAGCCCATAGTAGGAAAAGTCGATTTCGACTAACGGTAAAAATTAAGCACCAACAAAAAGAAGAGGCAAAGACGCATTAGCGTTAATTGCCTCTTCTTTTCTATATGCACTGTTCTCTACTTTTTGAGATACTCCATAACCCTCATAAGGGCAGACAAAGCATCCGGCGGCAGAGCGTCCATTCCGCCCTTCTCAACGTCGCGGGACTTTACAAAATTAACGCGGTCATTCATTCTGTTAAAGAACTGCTGCTTATACGTCCAGTTATCCCCGTCAACTTCAAACCCGGGAATATTCATAACCTCAAGCCCCGGTATTCCGCCGAAAGGCACAAATTCCGCCTTATCCTCAACAATAAGCTCAAGTATAGCAAGCGTAACATTCTTTGGTATCTTTCTGTCCATAAATGCGCCCGTGTTAAGAATATAGCAATCCACTCCGTCCTCAAAAAGAGTGCGGAACCGCACATAGTCCAACGCCAGCGGATAAGTTCTGAACGGGTTGGCATAGCTCTCTATCACAAGAGCATCGGGATCCACTCCGGGGGCAAGGTGCTCCGCCGTAGTGCGCCTTGTGGCAAGTGTAGCGCCCATAACAGCGGCAAGTGACGGTCCGGTTATTTTCACCACAGGAGGCAGTGTGGGATCCTTCATAAGCCAGCAAATGGCATTAAGAGGTTCATCTATCCTATCTATCCTGTTAGGCGTCCAGAAACGCGATTTTACGGCGCGTCCGTTGCCGTTGCGCACGTCCTCACTGACAGCAAGCAAACGCCCCTCTTCATCGCGTGTAACACCACAGTTCTGTATAGTAAGGAGAAACTTATTATCCTCACAGCCTATGGGATAGTCCTGCATCTTGTCAAAATACGCCGGCTCCAGAGCGATCGCATACTTTTCCCTGACGTTAATAATCAGAGCGTCGTCATGAAGCACGGAAACATCAAACTTTCCTTTGTGTCTTGCGTGAGTGATGGTGGACTTGCCCGAACCGGAAAGACCGAATACAGCCAGAACATACTTCTTATCGCTGCCATCCTTCAAAGCATAACGCTTCAGCCCGCCATGGCATGCGGCATAACCGTTTCTTGCGGCAATACCCCAAGCTAAAGTCAAAGTACCCTTCTTAAACTCACCGAAATACCTCATACCCAAAATAGCCGCGCAATTCTGCTCGGGGGCAAAAAAGGCAAGCCCCAGAGGATAATCGGGGTGTGACCAGTCCGGGTCTACAAACACAAAAATATCCCCGTCGTCTCTCATATAACGGGAATTCTTATACCGTGCCTCAAACTCATCTGTCATGTTCTGAAAATTAAGCATCCAACTATAAATACTGTTTTCAAAACCCTCCGGCATCATAACATGGGCTCTCACCATAAAATCTTCGTCCAGCCCTATAACCGCCTCTGCCGAATAAAACTTTCGGTTTCTTGCCTTAAAAATCGCCTCACGTACAATTGTGGCGTACTCCGCAATACTCACGTCAGGATACCCGACAATACGCCTCGCCGCGGCACAGCGTCCGAAAATAGCACCGTCGTTAAAAAGAATCACATTGGCGTCTTCGGGCAGCCCAAGGTCTTCAGGCCGATGCACCGGCATTCCCGTGAGCTCAATCGCGCCTTCGCTGTTCTTTGCGAGACGGTATGCCTCGCTCATGTCCCTGAGAGGAATCACGTTATTGCCGTAAAAAGCTGTTTCGATGGTTGTTCTGACAGGATTCGGATTCAGTCTCTGAAAATCTTCCTTATCGTGGTAAAACCCCTGTGTTGCCATGATATATTTCCTCCCCGGAACATATACATAATATTTTAATCCTCTGACCGCAAACGTTGCGTCAGTGGCATTAGCATACAGCATTATCAGAAATTGGCAATAGTTGACACACAAATTATACAATTTATGAAAATTAAAAAAATTCTGTATAAAAATAAAAAACAGGACCTCGGAACAATCCGAAGCCCTGCTATTATTTCATATTGTTTTATTACTTAAGTTTGATTGTATAACCAAGTGACACAAGCTGAGTAAGACTGTCATGAATCTGACCGTACTGGTAGTCAGCTCCGCCTATATGAGAGTTAACAACTCTGTCTCCCGCCCAGATAGCCGTATAAGCGAACGCCCACTCGCTTCTGTCGTTCGGGCGGTACTTAAACCCTACACTCAGCCTGTTGCGGTCGCCCGTCGGCACGGTGAAGTCCATAGTGTAGTCGGGCACCGGGCTCTCTTCCCAAACATATCCGCCCAAGACACTCCACTGGTCACTGAGTCTGTGCTCTATACCGATACCGAGACGCCAAGAAGCCCCCCAGCTTTTGTCGTAATCTGAATAAGGTTGACCCAAAATAGAGCTGTCGAAATCCATGCGCAGTCTGTCGTAGGTACTCCAGTTTGTCCAAGTCGTGTCAAATTCCACTCGTGTCTTGCCGCCGTTAAACTTATGTCCAAGACCGAATGTAATTGAGTCGGGAAGAGTAACGGAACCATGAGCAGTCGTGTTCTTTACCAATGGGTTTGGTGAGAACATCATGTCAGCATCCATAGTGTGCTTAATCTTAGTGCGGTAAACAAGCGCGGCAGAGGTATCTTTATCGAAGTCATACATAAGAGAGAATATTCCGCCGACTCTTACACTTGTTCCGTCCAGTTTACTATCAATCTTAACAGGATCAGAAGGCAATGCCTTCTCCATCACGAGCCCCATGTAGTTGATATCCACACCAACCGCGGCAGAGAGCTTGGGTGACATCTTCCATGCGTAGGTAGGCTGGACAGTCACACCCTTAATTCCTGAATAAGTCGTGTCATAACGTCCGGGCCACGCCTTGTTATACTCAATCTGGTTGCCGAATCTCGAATAAATGGCAATTCCCCACCATGCGTTTTCTCCCGCTTTAGTGGCATAGAACATACTCGGAAGAATTGCGGGGCTATAGTTGTTCGTCCACTCCAACGACCCGGTAGGATTCAAAACGCCGTGATTTGAAAACGTAGTATTATTCGCCGGGTTTACCCACGTAGTTCCTACATTAAAATAAGATCCTGTAAGGCGGGTAATGGCTGCGGGGTTATACGCAAGCACTGACGGATCGTTCTCTCCGAACATATAGTTGTCTCCCATAGCCACACCTGCGGGACTCCACTCATAAACACCGAAACCTTCCGCAAAAGAGACTGCCGGAACCGCAAGGACGATAAATAAGACCGCTGCTGCAAGTAATTTTCTCAAAGACATTCGCTTCAAATCCCTCTTTCTTTATTTTTTAAATGCCCGAAATTGGGGTGCTTCTGCCCCAAACTCGGAGTGATAACAGAAATTTCAATTTCAACAGGTATACTGTGCGAGTAATACTCCGTGAAGTCAGCAAGGTTTCTCGACTCAAGATAACGAATCAACGCTCTTGTAAGCTCGTCAAGCATGTCACTTATAAAACAGTGATGTCCCTTACAGCCATCAAGCCCGCACCCTCTGGACTCGAACGCGCCGCCCAAAAGTTCAAATATCTCGCGCAATGGGGTTTCCTCGGGTACACAGTCAAACTTATACCCACCCCCCGGGCCTCTCATAGACTTAATGAGCCCGCCCTTATTAAGACGCTGTAAAACCTTAGAAAGATGAGGTTCAGGCGTTCCCAGTCCGGCAGCTATCTGCACGGTGGTAAAACACTTGTCCGGCTCTTGCGCCAAAAACCCCAGAGCATGAAGGCCTAAAACAAGAGGTTCCGGTAATCCTACGATTGGGTTCATATTCTTCCTCCAAAATACACAATAACGGAATAATGGATATTGTATTCCACTTATTACAAAACGTCAATATATAACCTGAAGACGGCGGGGGCTATAACATTGACGGAGATACAAACGGCACGGCATTTGGCTCCATAGCAACAGCAAGGGCACCCGCGAAAGCTGCACCGGTTTGTATAAATTGGACACATGGAAGCATTCTTGTTCTTGAATGTTTTGTAAACTGAAGAAATTCAATAAATCACAGTCAAAAGCAAAACTTACCGCATGTCAAAAAAAACAGCAGAATCGTTAAGCAATGGCGAAAAGGGGCAAATGATGGAAAACTGCGGCAATATTTTATCCCCTTGCATATGTGATAACTATATGTTATCCTTA
>CAZBYL010000019.1:0-41394 GCA_964496275.1 uncultured Synergistaceae bacterium
TGGAACCCGAAGATGAAGCCATTCATCTTCACAGAGCGCAACGGTATCTACATTATCGACCTTCAGAAGACGGTCAAAGGGCTTGAAAAGGCTTATGACTTTGTTCGTGAAGTCTCCAAGTCGGGCGGCAGTATCCTTTTTGTAGGAACAAAGCGTCAGGCTCAGGATCCTATTCGTGACGAAGCAATCAAGGCCGGTCAGTATTTTATTAACCAGCGCTGGCTCGGCGGTCTTCTCACAAACTTTGCGACGATTCGCCGCCGCGTAACACGCATGGTTGAGCTTGAGACCATGGAAGCGGATGGCTCGATTAACAAGTACCCGAAGAAAGAAATCATACAGCTTCGCAAAGAGCGCGAAAAGCTTGAGAAGTATCTCTCCGGCATCAAAAACATGAAGGACATTCCCGATGCCCTTTTTGTTATCGATCCTCGCCGTGAAGCTATCGCAGTTCTTGAAGCGCATAAGCTTAATATCCCCGTTATCGCAATCGTTGACACGAACTGTGACCCGGATGTCGTTGATTACCCGATCCCCGGCAATGACGACGCTATCCGCGCAATAGAGCTTGTCGTCGGTCTTATGGCGAACGCCTTCATCGAAGGACGTCAGGGTCAGGATGCTCGTGAGGAAGCCGCAGAAGCAGTTGCGGAAGCCGATGAAGCGCCTGCGATGCCCGAGCACCTCGACGTTGTAGTTGAAGAGGAAGATAAAGCAGCCACAAAGCTTCTTGAAAAGCAGAAGGACTGGAAGGAGACAAACTAAAATGGCAGATATTACAGCGGCACTCGTATCCGAACTTCGCGCACGCACAGCAGTCGGAATGATGGACTGCAAGAAGGCTCTCGTCGAATGCGGCGGAGAGCTTGAGAAGGCTGTTGACTTCCTTCGTGAGAAGGGACTCGCCAAGGCTGCTAAGAAAGCAGACCGTAATGCGTCCCAGGGCATGATTTTCAGCTATATCCACAATAACGCAAAGCTTGGTGTGCTTGTAGAGCTGAACTGCGAGACAGACTTTGTCGCCCGCACGGAAGAATTCCAGCTTCTTGGCCACGAGATAGCAATGCATATCGCGGCAGCCAACCCGACATACATTAAGCCGGAAGAAGTTCCCGCAGAAATCATCGCTCATGAGACAGAAGTCATTAAGGCTCAGGCTCGTGAAGAGGGCAAACCGGAGAAGATGCTTGATAAAATCGCTGAGGGACGTATCAATAAGTTCTACGAAGAGAACTGCCTCCTTGAGCAGAAGTACATTCGTGATGCGGATGTCAAAATAAAGGATCTCATCATTGAGAACATCGCGAAGATAGGCGAAAACATTCAGGTTCGCCGTTTCGCACGCTTCATGATCGAAGCGTAAGTTTCAAAAATCATAGAGGCGAGGGCTTTTGTCCCTCGCTTTTTTTCTAACCTTTATTTTGCATTGGGACTGAGAGGTGTTGACGCAGTGGTACGAAAGTATAACAGGGTATTGCTCAAGCTCTCCGGAGAGATTCTTGCAGGTAATGCGCATTTTGGACTTGATTACGACGCGATAAGAGATATTTGTGAGCAGATAGTTGAAGTGGCAAATGAGGGAATAGGTATATCGATGGTGGTCGGCGGAGGAAACATTATCCGCGGCGCTCAGACAGTACGGATAGAGCGTGCGCAGGCCGATTACATGGGAATGCTCGGCACAGTTATAAACGCGCTTGCTCTTCAGGATACTTTGGAGCGTCTCGGGCAGCCGACTCGCGTTCAGTCCGCCATTGAGATGAAACAGATAGCGGAGACTGTTATCAGACGCAGGGCCATAAGGCACCTCGAAAAGGGCAGGATTGTTATCTTTGCTGCCGGTACAGGTTCTCCATATTTTTCGACCGATACAACCGCGGCTCTTCGCGCGTCTGAAATTGGTGCGGACTGCGTCTTGAAAGCAACCAAGGTTGATGGTATATATGATAAGGATCCTGAGAAGTATCCCGACGCGAAGCATATGCCTAAGGTTTCCTACATGGACGCATTGCAGCGTCAGCTTAAGGTAATGGATGCGGCGGCGTTTTCTCTCTGTCAGGAGAATAAGATACCTATAGTTGTGTTTGATGTCCTCAAAAAAGGTAATCTTAGAAAACTTCTTGTTGACGGCGAGGAAATAGGTTCTATAGTAAGTGACTAGGCGTTCAGCGTTGAACGTCAATAAAATTAAGGAGTGATCTGCGTGCCTCAGAATTTGATCAAAGACCTCAAGACCCGCAGTGAAAAGACTCTTGAGCACCTTAAGAGCACATTGCAGGGAATACGCACAGGCAGAGCCCATCCTGCCTTGGTCGAGGATATCAAAGTAGATTACTTTGGTACTCCTACGCCAATCAAGAGCATGGGAACAGTCAATGCTCCGGAAGCGAGACAGCTTGTCATCACTCCGTGGGATAAGACTGCCATGAAGGCTATCGAGAAGGCGATTCAGGCGTCACAGCTCGGAATCAACCCTCAAAATGACGGAGAATCAATTCGCCTGAATCTGCCGGAACTTACCCAGGCAAGGCGCGTTGAACTGACTAAGATGGTCAGCAAAACCGCAGAAGAGGCGAAAGTTGCCATTCGCAATGTCCGCCGCGATGTGCTTGAAGCTCTCAAAAAGATGGAAAAGGATAGCAAGATAACCGAAGACGACCTCAAAAAGTATCAGAAAGAGGCGCAGGACCATACGGATGCTTTTATTAAGAAGGTTGACGCCACTGCTTCTGAAAAAGATAAGGAAATAATGGAGAAGTAAGCTATTTTTTAGAAATAAGCTAAGGCGGCGGCAGCGGAGGTTTGAAGAAAAACCGATGTGTCGCCGCCTTTATTTTATTGTGCTGCGGAATGTGCAAAAATGGATGAAAAATCGTTTTTTGAAAAAGTTTCTAATGCGGGAGCCTCAGCCTATCTTGTCGGAGGTGCGGTGCGCGATATGTTTTTGAGCGGGCGGCCGAACGATAGGGATTATGTTGTGTGCGGTATGGATGAGGGGAGTTTTAAATCCATATTTCCTACAGCGTTTTGTGTCGGCAAATCGTTTCCGGTATATTTGCTCAGAATAGACGGTGCTATGTGTGAAGTTTCTTTTGCACGCAGAGAGCGTAAGTGCGGTGCGGGATACCGTGGCTTTGCCGTGGATTTTGCGCCCAGTGTTACGATAGAAGAGGATCTTTACCGCAGGGATACGACAATGAATTCTATGGCTTACGATGCCGTGTCGAAAAGGGTTATCGACCCGTACGGAGGGCGCGAGGATATCTCTGACAGGGTGATACGTGCCACGTCGGAGCATTTTTCCGAGGATCCTGTGCGTGCTTTGCGAGCCGCCAGGCAGTCCGCGCAGTTTGATTTTTCCGTGGAAGAGAGAACTCTTGCCCTGATGCACGGCTGTTGCCCGGAACTTTTGCTCGAACCGTCCGAGCGCATCCTTGCGGAAACGGAACGAGCCGTTGCCGCGGCAAAGCCATCGCGCTATTTTCGCGTTCTGAACGAAGCGGGGCTTCTTGAACCTGTTTTTCCGTGGATATACCGTCTTATAGGGAAAACTCAGCCGCCAGAGTACCACCCGGAGGGGGATGCTTTTGAGCATACTATGATGGTGCTGGATTATGTGGCAGAGCGAACGGATAGATGCGAAGTCCGTTTTGCGGCTTTGATGCACGACATAGGCAAGGGAGAGACTCCCTGCGAGATGCTGCCGCACCACTATGAACATGAGAGCAGAGGGCTTGATGTCCTTGCCGAAATGAATAAGCGTTTTCGCTTTCGACGGCTCTGGTACAGATGTGCGGAGTTTGCCATAAGGGAACACATGCGCCCCGCGAAATTGAGCAGACCGTCCAAGATAGTGGATTTATTAAATATGTTGAGAAAACACCCCATAGGCTGCGGCGGTTTTTCGCTTATAGTCGCGGCTGACAACAAAGGAGAAAAAGCCGAGTTTCTCGATAAGTATGACCTTTATATGAGTGTGATGGAGGAAGCTGATATGATTCCGATTCCGGACGGTATGGAACCGTCTGTCCGTCACGAGTGGCGCAGGCAGAGAGAGATTGACGCTGTCAGCCGTTTCATCAATAGCCGAAAAATATAATGCCAAAGACATTGCAAGTCTTTGGCATTATTTAATATGCAGGTTTTGAATTGAAAGGTTACAGGCTCTTTAAGAATTCCTTGAGTCTGCCCATTCCCTCTTTTATGCTTTCCATGGAGCAGGCATAGGAGAAGCGTACGAATCCGGGAGCGAAGAATGCTGCGCCGGGAACCGCTGCCACGAGTTTTTCATCGAGAAGCCTTTCACAGAACTTCATATCGTCGGGAAGCGGGCACTCGCGAATGTCGATGAATACGTAGAACGCGCCTTCGGGCTCGCGCACCTTTACGTACGGCATGTCGCCTATGAGTCCGAGGATAACTTTTCTGCGCTCTTCAAATGCTTTGCGCATCTCTTCCACAACGGCATCGCCCTCTCTGAGCGCGCCTACCGCTGCCCACTGAGCGATAGATGTCGCGTTTGATGTGAGGTGTGTCTGGAGTTTGTTCATCTGGGCTATCATCTCTTTGGAGCCGAGAGCGTAGCCGATTCTCCAGCCGGTCATAGCGTATGCCTTGCTTGCTCCGTTTATCAAAATTGTTCTGTCGCGGAGCTCGGGAGCCACCTGAAGTATGTTTATGTGCTTTGCGCCGTTGTATGCGAGACGCTCATATATTTCGTCGAAGATTATCCAGAGGTCCTTTTCTTTTGCGACGTCCGCTATCATCTTCAGCGTTTCTTCCGACATCATAGCGCCCGTAGGATTATTGGGGGAGTTTATTATCATTCCCACGGTTTTCGGCCCGATTGCTTTTTCAAGATTTTCGCGGGTAGGCTCAAGACCTGTCGAGACTGTGTCAACCAGCTTTTCTGTTGCTCCTGCAAGATGTATCTGCTCAACGTAGCTAACCCATGCCGGTGCAAAGAGAATTACTTCGTCGCCGGGGTCGGCAAGCACCTGCAGCGCCTCGTAGAGAAGAGGTTTCGCGCCCGGGGCTATTATTACTTCGGCAGGGGTGTAGTCCAGATTGAAGCTGCGTTTGTAGTAGTTGCAGACTTCCTGGCGAAGCTCCACTATTCCCGGGTTCAGGGTGTAGTGGGACTCTCCGCGGTTTATGGCGTCTATTGCCGCCTTTGACGCGCACTCCGGTGAGTTGAAATCCGGCTCTCCCACGCTGAACGACAGAACAGGCTTGCCCTCCGCCTTCATGGTTTTTGCCTTTCCGGATATGCTTATCGTGACCGACGGTTTCATGGCCTGTATTCTTTGTGACATCTTCATAGCTTTCCCCTCCTGATAATATTATTACGAGAGATTATACCCTCACTTGTAGATGAGTCAACGTCTAAATGTCAGGATTTTAAAGTAAGCGATAATAACATTTGCTATTGCTTTATTGTGATGATACAATAATCACAGGCAGCAGAAAGTAATCCGCACCGGAGCAGAATGGAGGAGTTGCTATGGAGGTACGTTTTGTAACGCGCAATGTGGAACTGCCGTCAGATGTTAAGGAGTATATGGAGAAGAAAGTCGGCAAGCTGGATAAGTTCTTCGACAGAATTCTTGACACTCAGGTGGCGCTCAACTTCAAGAGGGGTATGAATGTTGTTGAGATAACCTCCAACGTCAACGGGGTAGTGATGCGTGGGGAAGATTACGCACCGGATTTGAGGAAGGCTTTTGATAAGGCGTTGAAGAATATCGAGCGCCAGGTCAAAAAGCACAAGAGCTACCTGACGGACAAGGTTCGCATGAAGGTTCAGGATATTTCCTTTGATATCGATCCTGACTTGCTGGCTCCGCTTCCGTCGGAAAAGGATTCCGAATCCAGAGAAATTGTTAAGACAAAGAAGTTCAGCGTTGATGTAATGACTCCTGTGGAGGCGACAATGCAGATGGATTTGCTCGGGCACAGTTTCTTTATATTCAAGAATGACGAAACAGGAGCAATCAACGTTGTCTACCGCCGTGAGGCCGGAGGCTACGGACTTCTCGAACCAAGATAAATTTTAATACTGTATCGCATATCAAAAAAAGCGAGAGCCTTTGGCTCCCGCTTTTTTTTACACATATCGTACCTGCGCCGTGTTCTATTTTTTCATTTTGCCTATGATGGCTGCTGCGGCGTTGATAATCTCATTTTCTTCTCCCAGCTTTGATTCGAGCGTGAGCACTCCGCTTCCTATTTTCAGAGACAGAGATGCGCCCGTTATCGGATGGCTTTCAAATATGGCGTTAATTCCTGCAACATCAGCAGTTTTGTACACTGCCCCGGAGCCGAGAGGTCCGTCGTTTGAGATAATTCCTTTTTTGCCGGCGTCCCAGCCTTTGACCGCGCTTCCGTCAATCCACACAGCATGAAGAGAGAGTCCGGACGCTGTTCTGTAGTCCCGTTCCAGCCAATTTCCTCTGTTGCCGGATACGGTGTCCAGTTCGGTTTTTCTTATTTCACCGCAAGTCCAGCCTTCGATGTCCGGCAGTTTTTCCGTTCCTTCGAGTGCGCAGGCGGCAAAAGGCGAAGAAAGTGCAAAGAGAGATAGTATTAGTATGACAAACAATATTTTTTTCATAGCGCTGGCCTCCGTGTAATTAAATCACAAGTTGTATCGGCGATTATATCTTTACGTGTAGACATATTTTTACCGCAAAAAACGCAACCTTCACTATTATACAACGCAAATTGTAGAAAGTTTTGCCTTAAACACATATAATGGCATACGAAATTTGTTTTTTGAAGGGGATAGGCTTTTGCATAAATTTGCCATAAGGGTTTTTGGCTGTCAGATGAATTCGTACGACGGAGACAGACTTCGCACCGCTATGAAGCATAGAGGGTGGGAGGAGTGTGCCGACGATGTTGCCGATGTTGTTATTCTTGTCACTTGCAGCATAAGAGAAAAAGCTGAACAGAAGGTCGCAAGCGAAATAGGACGCTATGACGTGAGGTGCCGCAAAGGAGGCTCTCCCGTGACTGTCGTGCTTGTCGGCTGCATGGCTCAGAGGATAGGACGCGACATGGCAAAGAAATTTTCCTGTGTGCGCCTTGTATCGGGGCCGAGGCATCTGGGACTTATACCGCAGGGGATAGAGGATGTTGTAAGAGACGGTGTTCCGAGATTTTTCATGGACGACGACCCTCGGGCTCTTACCGATTTGGAGATTGTACCGACAGAGAGGCTCAACCCGTTTAAAGCTTATGTCACGATAACTTATGGGTGCGACCGTTTTTGCACATACTGCATTGTCCCCTATGTGCGCGGACGCCTTCAGTCCCGTGACCATGCTGACATAGTTGAAGAGGTCAGGACTCTTGTTTCGACAGGCGTATCCGAGATAACTCTCCTTGGTCAGAATGTTGATGCTTACGGCAAGGATAAAAATGACGGATATGGTTTTGCATCGCTTCTGAAGGAAGTCTCTATGGTTGACGGAATAAAGCGGCTTCGTTTTGCCACTTCCCACCCTAAAGATTTTGACGAGGATATTCTCGAAGTTATGTCCGAGACACCGTCTATCTGCCGTGCCATCAATTTGCCGGTGCAGTCCGGGAGCGACCGCATATTGCATGAGATGAACCGAGGCTACACCTCACAGCAATATCTTGAGCTTGTAGAGAGAATCAGACACGTGCTTCCCGATGTCAGTCTGACGACAGACTTGATAGTTGGTTTTCCGGGAGAGAGTGAGGAAGATTTCCGTGACTCATATAACCTGTTAAAACAGGTGCGTTTCGACGTTGTTCACACTGCGGCGTACTCTCCGCGTGAGGGCACAAAGGCGGCGGTTATGGAAAATCAGATAGAAAATAGGGTGAAGGCTGCCCGCCTGAACGAGATAAACGATATGCAGTCCATGCTTGCGCGCGAACTTAACGAGGAGTACGCGGGCAGAGAGACGGAGATACTGATAGACGGCACAGCGCCGCGCGGCGAAGGGCTTTTGCAGGGAAGAACAATGACGGACAAGGTTGTTATCATAAGCGGCTCAAAGAGCGAAATAGGCAGTTTTGCAAAGGTAAGAATTACGCGCGGCAGCCACTGGTCGCTTGAGGGAGAACGCATATAACGGAGGCGTGACATGCAGGAACAGCGTAAGTTAAACGTAATACTCGTTATCGGGGGGCTTCTCTGTTTTGTCTTTGCGGCGGTTCTGCTGCACTCCTTTAAGGGACGTTTCGGTACTGACACCGCATCGTCAAAAACGGAGACTATAGTGATGGAGGATACTATAGATGTATCCGCGAAGAACAGCAGCGGCGGAGCCGCGAAACAGGTCCTTCCCGTTGCCGGAGGTTCCGGTACGTCAGAGACTCGGTGGGTGGTATACATTACCGGAGCTGTTATGAAACCGGGTGTTTACAATGTACCGTCGGGAGCCAGAGTTTATCAGGCGCTGGAATCCGCAGGCGGTTTTTCTGCAAACGCGGACAGGGAAGGGGTCAATCTTGCCGCAATGGCGGAGGATGGAGCGCACATACACTTCCCGCGTAAGGGAGAGGCTGCGGCTCAGGCTCAATCACCGACTGTGCCTCAAACTGCCGCGCAGGGCGGTGCAAAGAAAACTGCCGAGGGTATGGTCAATATAAACACCGCAACCGCAGCGGAACTTGAATCATTTACGGGAGTCGGCCCCAAAACGGCTCAGGCGATATTATCATACAGAGAAGCCAACGGTTCGTTTGCCAGAGCCGAGGATATTATGCTCGTCAAGGGAATAGGCCCCAAAAAGTATGAAGCAATGAAGGGGCAGATTTCAGTTGGAAAATAGAGGAGACCCTCTCTCCTTTGCACCTGCATTTGTTGTCTTTGCGGCTCTTTGCTGTTCCGTGTTCCTGAACGGCAAAGGGCTGTCTTTGTATGTTTCTGTCTTTGTTTCGCTCTTGCTGTCGGTCTCTTGGGTTATGTTTGGAACAGAGAGGACAGATGGGGACAGGATTCCGTTTTTTGCGGCCGTTATTGCCATTGCATTCCTGTTGTCATTTGTGACGCTGCAGCGTATAAATATCGTGCGTAATTTTCCTTCTGCAGTGGATACAAAAGGGATTGTTATGTCGGTGCGCCCTTGGGGCAAGGCTCATGCCATGCTGCTTGACACGGAATATGGAAAGTTTGCGGCTTATCAATTTGGTCCTGTTCCCGCCGAGGGAACTCTGCTGTCGCTTCGCGGCGTCCTGTTTGATTTCAAAAGGGCTTCGGACGGAAGTTTCGACGAGTATCTTTTCTGGCGTTCCAACGGCGCGTCAAAGAAAATAGTCATCATGAGCATGAGGGAGATAGGTGTTCCGGAGGGGATATATAAGTGGCGGAACTCGCTCACCGAAAGGATACAATCTGAATTGCCTCCCAATGTGGCAGGTTACATGCTTGCTTTAACTGTGGGGGCAAGAGATGATTTTCTTACAAAGCTGCACAGGAGCGCGGGGACTGTTCATCTGCTTTCGGTTTCCGGCTTTCATGTCGGTATTCTTGCCGCGATGCTCACTTTCTTTATGCGCAGGGGAAGGCGCCGCATTATTGCACTTTCGCTTGTAATGTGGGCGTACCTCGCTCTGGCCGGGCTTCCTCCCGGAGGTATAAGAGCCGCGCTTATGGTTCAGATACACCTTTTGGGCCTTTTGTTCGGCAAGCCTTCGTCTCCGTTCAACAGTGTGTGCGTCGCGGGAGTGATACTTCTTATGATAAATCCTATGATGTTCTATAACGCAGGGTGGCGTCTGTCCATGTCTGCCGCTATGTTTATAACGGCCTTTGCCCGTATGTGCGGGAGGTCGTTCTTGTCAGCTCTTGCCGCGTCCGCACTCGTTTGGTTTGTGACCGCACCTCTTATTGCCTCGATATTTAAGGAAGTTCCGATCGCGGGTCTTGTTATGAATGTATTTGCAATACCTCTCTTTGCCTTCATATTTCCGGCTGTAATAGCCGTATCTCTGCCCGCTCTTATGGGTGTTCCGTTCGGATATTCGATTGCATCCGCAATGGAGTATCTGCTTGAAGCTTGGAATATTTTTTCTTCGGGCGTTACGGCGGTTCTGCCTTGGTCTGTAGTTTCGACGACTCCTTTGCTGATGACTTCTCTTTGCATATCATGGGGCGCTTTTGCATACGCGTCCGGCGTAGGAAAAAAAAGAATACCGCTTATAACGGTTGCTTATGTATTTTGCTCCCTTTTTTTGGTGAAAATGTTGTAGAATAGTTGGGATACGCATGAGCGGCTTTAGGCTCATGCTTCCTTTGTTTTTGAAAAATATAGAGCCGTAGCCGAATAGGTGCGTTTTTGGAGGAACTTTCTATGCTCTTAGTGCTTGATGTAGGAAATACAAATACAGTGATGGGAATATATTCCGACGACAAATTAGTCGGCCATTGGCGGCTCACGTCAAAGAAACAGACCATTGACGAGGTTGGTTTTATGATACAGGGGCTCCTTAACGCTTCCTCGATATGCAAAGAGGATATTAAGGGCGCCGTCTATGCGAGTGTTGTGCCGTCGCTTGATGAAATGTTTACCGAAGGAGTGCGGCAGTATATCGGTATTCCCTGTCTTAAAGTGAAACATACTCTCGATACCGGACTCAATATAAAGGTTAAAAACCCTTCCGGTATAGGAGCGGACAGGCTTCTTAACGCCGTTGCCGGCATTGAAAAATACGGAACGCCTCTCATCGTAGTTGACCTGGGCACCGCTATCACATTGGACGTTATAGATTCCGAAGGGTCATATATCGGGGGAACTATTTCTCCGGGAATGGAATTGGGAATGGAGTCGCTGTTTTCCAGAACGGCAAAGCTGCCTCAAATTGAGCTTGAGGCTCCGGAAAGGTATATAGGAGCTGACACCACAGAGGCGATACAGTCAGGTATAGTTTACGGCTGTGTCGGGATGGTGGATACTTTGATAGAGAATATTTTCCGTGAACTTGGAGCTCCGTGCCGTGTCGTAGCCACGGGAGGGCATTCAAAAATACTCACGGCTTATTCAAAAATAGTGAAAGAATCCGACCAGTGGCTGACTCTCGACGGACTTAGAATAATTTATGAAAGAAACAAGGATGTCTATAATAACTCCCGTTCCTGATGTCGCGGCGGGATTTCCCCGCCGAATAGGAGGAGTAGAGGTTAATAACCCTGTTTGGCTGGCCCCTATGGCGGGAATAACATTCGGTTCTCTTAGAAAATTTTATAAAGAGCTCGGAGCCGGCCTTGTACATACGGAGATGGTGAGCGCGCTCGGTCTGTGCCATAGAGGGCGCAAGACAAAAGAGCTGCTGAACGGTGATGATGAAGAGCGTCCCGTTGTTCTGCAAATTTTCGGTTCAAATGCGGAGGATCTCGCAAAGGGCGCCGAGATAGCCTTGGCGATAAGAAATTTTGAAGCCATAGAGGTCAATATGGCGTGTCCTATGCCTAAGGTTACAAAAAAGGGCAGCGGATCCAAGCTGTTGGAAAATCCGAATGAGTCGGCGGCAATGATAAAGATTCTGAAACAGTTCGGTATCCCCGTTTGGTCTAAAGTGCGCATTATGCCCGAGTGGAACGATATAACGACGTCCGAGTTCTGCCGCAGACTCTTTGACGCAGGCGCGGACTATATCTTTGTTCACGGACGTACTCCCGCTCAGAGGTATGAGGGGATTGCGTCAAGAAGTGCGGTTGAAGATATCGCAAGGGAGTTTCCCGGGCTTATAGGCGGAAGCGGAGACTGCTATGCACCGTCAGACTTTGCCGATTATATGAACAGGGGCTGCACGTCGGTACTCGCGGGGCGCGGAATAATGAAAGATGTATTTTTAATTCCCAAGGTTCTGCGTGAGCTGGGTTGTGATGTCCCGGACAGCTACATTGTTCCCGACCCTGATTTTCAGTCCGAGCTCTTAATAGGTCTGGGCAGGAATATATACAGAGCCGAATGTGAGTCTCTTGCCCTCATGATAGCAAGGCGTATGCTGGCGGCTCTTTTCAAAGGTTTTTCCGGTGCGGCTCAGCTGCGCAGAAGGGGCGCTCTCGTGAGGACATGGCCCGAAATGGAAGAACTTTTGAGAAACTGGAAAGATATTCCCGTTATGCCGGAAATTGAATTCAAAGCTGAAAATTTCCCCCACGGAATTATAGGAGAATTTGATTAAGCTTATTAAAGATTAAAACATTACAGAAAGAGGACGTGATCCCGTTGTCAGAAGAAATCAAGAACGAGACCCAGGAGCAGCAGAAGAACGTAATGCCGGAGGAGGAGATATTCCGCCAGCGCAAAGACAAGCTTATGAGGCTGCGCACGGAGGAAGGATACGACCCGTTCCAGCAGGACCATTGGGTTGTAAAGCACACTTTGTCCTACGTTAAGGAAAAGTTTGATTCTCTAAAGGACGAGGAATGGTCGGAAGAGGAAATACAGACGGCAGGGCGCGTAATGATTCTGCGCCGTCACGGCAAGACTGCGTTTGCAACCTTTGAAGACGAGAACACGAGAATACAGCTCTGCTTCCAGTTTGACGTACTTGGCGAGGAGAGGTACACCTTTTTCAAAAAATGGGTTGACGCAGGGGATTTTCTCGGCATAGTCGGAGTCCCGTTCCGCACTCAGCGCGGCGAACTTACTATCTCGGTGAAGAGCTTCACCCTTCTCTCAAAGGCTCTGCGCCCCATGCCCGAAAAGTGGCACGGGCTCAAGGACATGGAGGTTCGCTACCGCCAGCGTTATGCTGACATGATAGCCAACCCCGAGGTGCGCGAGACTTTCCGCAAAAGGACAAAAATATTCCAGACATTCCGCCGCGTGCTCGATGCTCACGGAACTCTTGAAGTTCAGACTCCGATTCTCTCTACGATCGCCGGCGGTGCTAATGCCCGTCCGTTTATTACGCACCATAACACGCTTGATATAGACATGTACATGCGCATAGCGACGGAACTATATCTGAAACGCCTTGTCGTAGGCATGCTCGGACGCGTATATGAAATAGGCCCCCAGTTCCGCAATGAGGGTATGGACCTGCGCCACAATCCCGAGTTCTCAACTCTCGAGGTTTACTGGCCCTATGGCAACTATGTTGACATGATGAATCTCGCGGAAGAGATTCTTGTAGCCTGCGCCGACGAGCTCGGCGATAGGGTGATAAATTACCAGGGCAGCGAGATAAATCTCAATCCGCCTTTCCGCAGAGCAACAATGATGGAGTTGGTCGAGGAACATGTCGGCATAGACTTTAATAATATAACGGACGAAGAAGCAAGACGTCAGGCGGCGCTGCGCGGACTTGAAGTGAAGCCGTCCGACTCACGTTTCGATATTCTCCCGCTCTTCTTTGAGGAATATGTCGAAGAGAATTTGATACAGCCGACATTTGTAATAGGGCATCCGACTGTAATATCGCCGCTGTCCAAACGCAACAAAGATAATCCCGATATCACGGATAGATTTGAACTTTTCATAAACGGATGGGAGTTCGCAAACGCGTTCAGTGAGCTGAACGACCCTCTCGACCAGAGAGAGCGCTTCCTTGACCAGGCTAAGAAAAAAGATGAGGGCGATGACGAGTCCCACCCGTTTGACGAGGACTTCATCAACGCGCTTGAGTACGGACTTCCCCCGACGGGCGGCATGGGAATAGGCATGGACAGAACTGTTATGCTGCTTACCGACTCAAAAAGCATAAGGGACGTAATACTGTTCCCCACGATGAAGCCGAAGGAATAGTGTATGGCTGCGACTCATGAAGATCTGATAAGGAAGGCTGAGCATCTGCGCGGAGAACTGGCAAAACATGCGGCTCTCTACTATGAACAGGACTCTCCCGAAATATCGGACTTTGAATATGACTCTCTGATGAGAGAGCTTATTGAGCTTGAAAAAGAGCATCCCGAACTTCTGACCGCCGATTCGCCTACTCACAGAATAGGCGGGGCGGTCAGAGAGGGGTTTACCAAGGTATCACACGAAATACCTATGATGAGTCTCGACAATGCCCTTAACAGAGAAGAACTCAGGTCTTTCTACTCAAAGCTCTCGTCGTCCCTTTCGGAGAACAGTGCGGTTGTGCTGTGCGAGCCCAAAATAGACGGGCTTGCTGTCTCTCTTATATATGAGGACGGAATTTTCGTAAGCGGTGCGACAAGGGGCGACGGCAAAGTCGGAGAGGACGTAACGGCAAACCTCAGAACGATAAAGACTATGCCGCTGCGCCTAAAAGAGAACATCAAGGGTACTCTTGAGGTTCGCGGCGAAATCTGCATGGACAAAAAAAGCTTCGCCGCTCTGAATGAGGCAAGAGAAGAGGCGGGAGAGGCTCTTTTTGCTAATCCGAGAAACGCCGCAGCAGGCAGCATAAGACAGCTCGATTCCGGAGTGACGGCCTCACGCAAGCTGAACATATACCTGTACCAGATAATGGAGCCTGAAAAATATGGCATAACGACACAGCACGATGCTCTGAATAAGCTCCGCGAATGGGGGCTTCCGGTTCAGGGCGCGGAGAAGCTGTGTGTATCGGAGAAAGAGATAGAGTCCTATCTTGATGTGTGGACAGAGGAACGTTTTCGCCACATGATAGATACGGACGGAGTTGTAGTGAAGCTTGATGACATTGCCTTGAGGGAGCTCCTCGGATACACGTCTAAGGCTCCCAAGTGGGCTATCGCGTATAAATTCCCGCCGGAAGAAAAACTCACACTGATTAAAGACATAGCGATAACAGTAGGCAGAACGGGAACTCTCACTCCGACTGCCGTGCTTGAGCCTGTTCATCTATCCGGTACAACGGTTCAGCGCGCCAGTCTGCACAATCAGGACGAGATAGACAGGAAAGATATAAGAATCGGGGACATGGTGTGGGTTCGCAAAGCGGGCGAGATAATTCCCGAGGTCGTAAAGACCGAAATATCGATGCGTAAAGCGGACTCAGTCCCATACGTAATACCGGATACATGCCCCGTGTGCGGCTCCAAGGCTGAACGTCTGCACGGCGAAGCCGCCGTAAAGTGCCCGAATAAGTCCTGTCCCGCTCAGATAAAAGAGGGTATCGCGCACTTTGCGTCACGCGCCGCGATGGATATCAGAGGGCTCGGAGATAAAATAGTGGCGCAGCTTGTCGAAAGCGGCAGAGTCGCCAACGTGGCCGACCTTTACTGCCTTGACGAGGCTGTGCTTGTCCCGATGGAGCGAATGGGCGAAAAATCGGCTCAAAATATAATAGAGTCTATCCGAAAATCCAAAGAGAGGCCTCTGTCCGCACTGATAAACGCGCTGGGAATACGCAACGTGGGCGAGAAAACAGCCGAAGATTTAGCTGGACGTTTTCGCACAATGGATAAACTTCGGAGCACATCGGTCGATAATATAGCCGAGCTTGAGCTGACGGACGGAATAGGTCCCATAGTGGCTGAATCCCTCCATTCGTTCTTCTCTGAACCGCACAACGCCGAAGTTATCGAACGGCTGAAAGATGCTGGGGTAAACTTCACAGCAAAGGAAAACTTGCAGATAAACGAGCTTCCGTTTGCGGGTCTTAAATTCGTCTTAACCGGTGAGCTTTCATCGATGACACGGCAGGAAGCAGCCGAAAAAATAAAAAACCTCGGAGGTCAGACATCCGAGAGTGTGAGCAAAAAAACAAACTATGTTGTGGCGGGCGAAAAACCCGGCGGCAAATATGTTAAAGCACAGTCACTGGGCGTTTCGATACTGGATGAGGAATCCTTTATAAAAATGCTTGATGGCAGCATCGAAAATTAAAGTTTTAAGGAGGGATTCGTCATGATAAAAAAAATGGTGGTGGACGATGAACGTCTGAGAGAAGTTCTCTCTCTTTCCAGGATTGGACTTCCCGAAGAGGAGTTCCCGCAGGTGCTTGACCGTGTAAACGCGGTTCTTCGCATGTGCGACGAAATGCAGGAGCTTGACCATGAAAACGTTGAGCCATTTGAATGGGATATAAAAAAAGCGCCGGAACGCAGAAACGACGAGCCCATACTTTGGAGCGGACGCGATGAATTCCTGGCTCAGGCTCCGGTAAGAGACGGAGATTTTTTCAGAGTGCCGCGCATAATAGCCAAAGAGGGCGACTCTGAGGGCGAGGAGGAATAGATTATGGATTTCTGCAAACTTTCCGCTCACGAAATAGCTTCGGGAGTTCTTTCAAAAAAATGGAGCGCGGAAGAGGTTCTCAAAGCTCACCTTGAGCGAATCAAAAAAAATGACGGCAAAATCAACTCGATAGTAACTCTTTGCGAAGAGAACGCTTTGAAAGACGCCCGTGAGATAGACGCAAAAATTGCCGCCGGTGAGAATCCCGGCGTATTGGCGGGAGTACCCTTTCTTGCAAAAGATAACTTCTGCACGGACGGAGTGGAGACTACCTGCTGCAGTAAGATGCTGAAAGGGTGGATTCCCCGCTATGACGCCACTGCGATAAAGCTCATGAAAGCTGCGGGCGCAGTACTTGCCGGCAAAACAAACATGGATGAATTTGCCATGGGAAGCACCACGGAAAGCTCCATCTTCGGACCCACGTCAAACCCGCGCGATATATCACGCGTACCGGGCGGAAGTTCCGGCGGAAGCGCGGCGGCGGTTGCGGCAGGATTCTGTCCTGTCGCATTGGGAAGCGATACGGGCGGTTCCGTGCGCCAGCCCTCCGCGTTCTGCGGCGTACAGGGAATGAAGCCGTCATACGGTCAGATAAGCCGTTACGGAATAGTGGCCTACGCCTCTTCGCTTGACCAGGTTGGACCGATTGCGAGAGACATGGAAGATATCGCGCTGCTTATGGATGTCTTGGCAAAGCCGGATTCAAACGACAGCACGTGCGACGGATATGACAGACCGTCGTTTGCGGAATCTGCTGCGAAAATCGATCTTAGCGGCAAGAAAGTAGCCATTCTGAGCGGATATGACAAGGGCAGCATTGACAAACCTCTGGCCGACGCCATAGAAAAAGCCGCGGAATATTGCCGCGCGGCCGGAGCCGAGATCGTTGACGCGGAACTCCCCGTTACTAAAAAATTCAGCGTGGCGTGCTACTACATGGCGGCTTTGGGGGACGCAAGTTCAAAGCTTGCCTGCTATGACGGTATGCGCTACGGCTATCATGCGGACGGCAAGAACCTGTCCGAAATGTATAAGAAGAGCCGCAATCAGGGCTTCGGCAAGGAAGTACGCCACAGAATACTTATCGGAACCTGTATTTTGACTCGCGGTTTCTACGATAATTACTATGTCCCGGCTACAAGGGTGCGCCAGATGATAGCCGATGAGCTTGCCGCAATGTTTAAGGGTGCGGACGCTCTTATCATGCCTATATCTCCCGCGCTTCCTTACAAGAAGGGGCTCGTTGAAGAAGACCCCGTAAGAATCTATCTGGGAGATGCCTTCTCAACGATAGCGAACCTTGCAGGGCTTCCGAGTATAAGCCTGAATACGGGATTCACCGAGGACGGACTACCGACAAATGTTCAGATTTTGGGGCCGAGATTCGGCGACGACACCGTGCTCTCAATAGCCGCTGCAATAGAAAAGGCCGTCGGCGCTCCGCAGATAGCAGAGCTTGCGTCGGAAGGAGGCTGCTAAAAATGAAAAGACAGGTTGTAATAGGACTTGAAATACACCTTCAGTTAAAGACAAAGAGCAAAATTTTCTGTTCTTGCTCAACGGACTATATAGGAGCGACGCCGAATACCAATGTCTGCCCCGTCTGCCTCGCGGTTCCCGGAACGCTGCCGGTGCTCAACGAACATGCCGTCTCTCTTGCCGTCAGAATGGGACTTGGGCTGCACTGCGATATCAAGGACAACACACGCTTTCACAGAAAGCACTACTTCTACGCCGACCTTCCGAAGGCTTACCAGGTCACTCAATACGAGCATGCTATAGCTCAGGGCGGATACCTGGATATAATAGCGGACGGCAAAACAAAGCGCGTGCACTTGGACCACCTGCATCTGGAAGAGGATGCGGGCAAGCTTGTTCACCCCACCTCGGACGGACGCCTCGCGGGTGCGGCATATTCATTCGTTGACTACAACAGAGGCGGAATGCCCCTTTCGGAAATAGTATCAATGCCTGATATGAATTCCGCTGCGGAGGCGGTCGCCTATGTTATGCAGATAAGACAGCTCGCCAGATATCTTGAAGTCTCCGACGGAGAGATGGAGTCAGGTTCGCTCCGAGTCGATGTAAACGTCTCTCTCTCAAATCCCGACGGAACTCTCGGAACCAGAGTTGAGCTGAAAAACATCAACTCGCTGAAATCCATAGAAAGAGCGCTGGAATACGAAATAGCGCGCCAGAACCGAGTCCTTGACGAGGGAGGCTCTCTTGTTCAGGAAACCAGAATGTGGGATGATGCTTCGGGTGTGACCCGCTCCATGAGAAGCAAAGAGGGTGCAAGAGATTACAGGTACTACCTTGAGATGGATCTTGCTCCTATAGAGGCAAAACCCGAGTACGTTGAAAAAGTCCGCAGAAATCTGCCCGAAATGCCCTGGGATAAGAGAGACAGATTTGTAAGCGAGTACGGGCTTTCGCTCGAAGACAGCATACAGCTCACAGAGCAGAGAGAGATGGCGGACTACTGCGAAGATTGTATAAAAGCAGGCGCGTCTCCCGCAAAAACGGCAAACTGGATAAAGACAGAAATTCAGAGAATATTGAATGAGGGCGGCACGGATATAAAGGACTTCCCGATAAAAGCGGAAGAACTCGGCAAGCTGATTATGAAAACCGAGAAGAAGGAAGTCTCCAACACTCAGGCAAAAGATGTTATAGCCGCTATGCTGAGTGAGAACCTATCCCTTGAAGAAGCCCTTAAAAAGTGCGGAGCGTCTGGCGGCAGGCTCACGGGTGAGGCTCTTGAGGCGGTAATACGGAAAGTCTTTGCCGAACAGTCCGAAGCGGTGGAGACTGTACGTTCCGGTGCCGATAAAAAGGGAGCCAAAGCGAAATTCCTGCAGGGGCTTGTCATGCGTGACGCACGCGGCAGCGCCGACCCTGCGGAAGTCGCAAAAATGCTTTCCGAAATGCTCAAATAAGCGGCTTTGATATCTTATCCGCGCAAATAACAGAGCTGCCGGTTTTCTTTGTGAACCGGCAGCTCTGTTTTGAATCGATATTTTATCTTTGCGGCAGCCAATCGTCCTCGTGTCCCGTTCCTATTGCATCAAGCTCAAACGGCGTGTTCTGGTATACGAAGTAGTTGAGCCAATTCATGAACATAAGATTTGCGCTGCTTCTCCAAGATACGAAAGGTCTGAGCGTGTCATCGTCGTTGGGATAATAATTTCTTGGAACATCGATGGGGAGACCTGCGTCCTTGTCCCTACGGTATTCTTTTTCGAGAGTATCGGCATCATACTCCGAGTGCCCCATCACAAAAAATTGCTTGCCTTTTTCTGTCTTAATGGCATAAACGCCCGCTTCATCCGATGAAGCGAGTATCTGAAGCTCCGGCACACTCTCTATGTCACCGCGCTCCACCGTTGTGTGACGTGAATGGGGCGCCATAAACGTGTCGTCAAAACCACGGAAAAGCATAGAATTCTTGTACTCGATGTTGTGGCTGAAAACCCCGAAGAGTTTCTTCTCAAGGGGATACTTCTTAACGCCGTAGTGGTAATAGAGAGCAGCCTGAGCGCCCCAGCATATATGCATTGTACTGTAGACGTGGCTTTTGCTCCATTCCATGATTGAGCAGAGTTCATCCCAATATTCAACATCGGCAAATTCTATCTGTTCCACCGGCGCGCCCGTAATCACAAGCCCGTCAAATTTTCTGTGCTTCACTTCGTCAAAGGTGTTGTAAAACGAAAGGAGGTGTTCTCTGCTGGTGTTCTTCGACTCGTAAGTGGCGGTTTGAAGCAGAGTCAGCTCCACCTGCAAAGGTGTATTGCCCAAAAGACGCGCAAACTGTGTCTCCGTTACAACCTTTGTAGGCATTAAATTCAGTATTGCCACTTGCAGTGGGCGTATATCCTGTTTTGCGGCCCGCACCTCGTGCATGACGAATATATTCTCGCCGCTCAGAATATGTTCCGCAGGCAGCCCATCAGGTATCTTAATCGGCATGAAACTATCCCTCTCTCTCTTTAGAAACAGCTCAGCAGTAGTCCTAAGGGACTTGCCGGTGCTGGATTGCCTTACTTTTTGGCATTCTGACTATGATACCCTATGAAAAAATATTCCGCAATTGCAATACCACTATCGTACGCTGCTAATTTGACCTAATACGGCACTCTGCGTCCTCAGCCCGCTGCGTGGGCTTGACTGTAATTTCTAAAGAAGGTATTATCGACTGGTTGTTGCTGGTTTTTCACCACGGATTCTATGATTGCTTAGATTTTGATACAAAATAGAGCTGTAATAGGAGGAGTGAAGTACATGGGGACACGTAAACCGGAAGATATTCGCAGTATTGCTCTCATTTCACACGGAGGGGCAGGTAAGACATCACTGAACGAATCGTTCATGTTTGATGCGGGACTCATTTCACGTATGGGGAAAATCGAAGACAAGAACACAGTCTCCGACTTCGACTCTGAAGAACAGAAGCGCGGTATATCCATAAGCACATCTCTTTCAACAATTCCCTATAAAAACAAAACTTTATACGTTTTGGACACACCAGGTTTTGCCGATTTCGTAGGCGAACAGCGTTCGGCTATGAGAGTTGCCGACGGCGCATTGGTGCTTGTCAACGCAACCGCCGGAGTAGAAGTGCAGACACAGTCTGTATGGGCCTTTGCCGAGACATTCGAGACTCCTGCAATTTTCTTTGTAAGCAAAATGGATCGTGAGCACGCTGATTTTGACAGTGCCGTATCCGACATACAGGAAAACATTTCCGACCGTGCAGTGCCTCTTTACATACCGATAGGTGCAGAACAGAATTTTAAAGGTGTTGTAAACGTACTCACCGGTAAGGCATATACATATAAAGGCGACGGAAGCAAAGAGTTCACAGAGGGCGATGCACCTGCCGACATGGCGGACGCAATAAGCTCCGCTCGCGAAACGCTTGTCGAGCGTGTTGTGGAAGCAGACGACGACGTTATGATGCGCTATCTCGACGGAGAAGAAATTCCAACGGAAGAGATACTTCCCCTTCTTCGCAAAGCGGTTTGCTCAAGATCCATATACCCGATTATCCCCGGCTCCTGCACGGCAAACATTGCCGTTCCTCAGCTTATGGACGCAATTGTTGAATACATGCCGTCTCCGAAGGACATGCTCAAACGCGGCGCTCTCAAGGGCGACGAAGTTATTAACATCCCGCCCGATGAAAACGGACACTTCCTCGGCTTCGTGTTCAAAGTAATGGTAGACCCTTATGTCGGAAAACTTTCTTTCATCAAGGTATTCTCCGGAAAACTTACCGGTGATCAGGCTGTCTACAATGTTACTGAAGGCGAAGAAGAACGCGTAGGCTCCTTCCGCTTTATGAAGGGCAAAGAGAGCACGGAAGAAAAAGAAATAATTCTCGGTGATATCGTTGCGATACCAAAACTCGAGAGCACAATAGCGGGAGACACACTGGGCGTTAAGGGCGAAATCCTCAAATTCCGTCCGATACAGTTCCCGAAGCCTGTATACAGCGTTGCCGTCATGCCCAAGAGCCGCGCGGACGAAGATAAGCTCGGAAACGCGATCACAAAGACACTCAAGGAAGACCGCACACTCTCATTCGTAAAAGATCCCGAAACCAACGATGCGATACTCTCCGGAATGGGAGACATGCACCTTGATATAATGCTCTCAAAGATAAAAGAGCGCTATAAAGTTGACCTCGAAACCAGGACACCCAAGGTTCCTTACCGCGAGACGATAAAGAAAAAGGCAAGCGCGCAGGGCAAACATAAGAAACAGTCAGGCGGGCGCGGTCAGTACGGAGACGTATGGTTTGAGCTTGCTCCCATTGAAAAGAATGCAGGAATACAGTTTATTGACAGGGTCGTGGGCGGAGCCGTTCCAAAGAACTTCATACCCGCCGCAGAAAAGGGTCTTCGCGAATCGGCAGCCAAAGGATTCCTCGCCGGTTACCCCGCAACGGACTTCTCCTGCGCGATATTTGACGGTTCATACCATGATGTTGACTCATCGGAAATGGCCTTTAAAATAGCGGCAAGCCTTGCTTTCAAAAAGTGCATGGAGCAGGCGATGCCTGTACTGATGGAGCCTGTTATGAACGTTGTAGTCACGGTTCCCGAGGATTGCCTCGGAGACGTAATGGGAGACTTCAACAGCCGCCGCGGACGCATCATGGGAATAGACAGCGAAGGAAAACTGCAGATTGTCAAAGCCCAGTGCCCGCTCTCCGAAATGTTCCGCTACGCGATAATTCTGCGTTCCATGACATCGGGTCGCGGTACATTCTCCATGGAATACTCTCACTATGAGGAAGTGCCGGGAGATATCGCGAAGAAGATAATAGACCAGGCCGCAAAGGACAAGGTCGAAGAGGAAGAATAACTTTCCTGCTTATCAGCGTACAATTGAAGAGAGCCGCTTGCGGCTCTCTTTTTTTTTGCCGATGAAACGGGGATATCCCATGTTTATTCATACAAATCGCTCTGTCAGTGCTAAAATGTATCTTGATTTTATAATATGTATTGTTTATAAAACCAAGAATTTATTTTTTACCGGAGGAATTACAATGAGAGACACAACCATCGCAATAATAAGAAAAATGCAGCACAACGAGGTAACGGAGCATGTCATATACGGGGATCTCGCAAAGCGTGTGAAAGGGCACAACGGAGATGTTCTGGCAAGAATTTCAGCGGAGGAGGGCAAGCATGCCGCTCTTTGGGCAAAATATACTGGTGAAATGCCATCGCCCGGACTCGGAAAAATCCTGCTTTATAGATTTCTTGCATTTGTATTCGGAATAACATTTGTGATAAATATGATGGAATCGGGCGAAGAGGGAGCTCAGTCGGTATATGACAGTATTTCGGATGAAGTACCGGAAGCGCTTTGCATATACAAGGATGAGCAGGCTCATGAGGAGGCTCTGATTGAGCTTATAGATGAAGAACGCCTGCGCTATATAAGCTCTATGGTCTTGGGGCTTAATGACGCTCTTGTGGAGCTTACCGGAGCGCTTGCCGGATTCACCTTTGCTCTCGGCAATACAACCACCATAGCCATGGCAGGATTTATCACGGGCAGCGCCGCCACGCTCTCAATGGCTGCAAGCGAATACTTGTCAAAGAAGAATGACCCCACGGAAGAGCACCCGGTGAAAGCAGCCGTCTACACGGGAATAGCGTATATGATCGTCGTCACGATGCTTCTCATCCCATACTGCATATTTGCAAAACCGCTTTACGCTCTCTTCTTCTGCCTTTTCAATGCCGGTATGGTTATTTTCATCTTTACGTTCTATGTTTCCGTAGTGCGCAAAGAGCGTTTTAAGCCCGCTTTTCTGGAAATGATATCGATAAGTTTCGGAGTTGCCGCACTTTCCTTCTGCATAGGCTGGGCGGCACGGACAGTGCTTGGAATAGAGATGTAAGGCAGCTCGTACACTGTTTTTCGCTCAAGTTTTCTCTTCCCGATGGGGGAGACGATTGTATTTCAAATATGCCGTTTGTGAAATAAGTCAGATTTATAAAGCAAGTTTCATTCGCTAAGGTTCTCGTGTCTGTCGGTATGCTCTCATACCTTTCGGACACGAGTTTTTGTTTCGTTTGTACTCGCGGCAAGCGACAAAAAAACCGCTTTCCATAACGGAAAGCGGTTTTAGGTTTCTTTGAGAATTTTTTACTTTGATTTTTTCTCTGTTACGTACTTGTCAATTGCGACAGCCGCGTCTTTGCCTGCGCCCATTGCGAGAATGACCGTAGCCGCGCCAGTTACGATGTCGCCGCCAGCAAATACGCCGGGTACGGACGTTGCGCCGGTCTTGGGATCTGCTTCGATGTATCCCCACTTGTTGAGTTTCATTTCGGGGAATGTTGAAAGAAGAACTTTGTTTGAACCCTGACCGATTGCTTCGATAGCGCAGTCGGCTTCGATGAGGAATTCGCTTCCTTCAACGGGAACGGGGCGTCTGCGTCCGGATGCGTCGGGCTCGCCGAGCTCCATCTTTATGCACCTTACTCCGCAAAGCTGTCCGTTGCCGTCGTTGACGTACTCGACGGGGTTTGTAAGCCAGTTGAAGATTATTTCTTCTTCCACTGCGTGGTGGTATTCTTCGATACGTGCGGGAAGTTCGGCAAGTGAGCGGCGGTATACAACCTGGACTTCTTCAGCTCCGAGGCGCTTCGCGGAACGGGCTGCGTCCATTGCGACGTTACCGCCTCCGATGACGACGACTCTCTTTGATTTCTTTGTCGGTGTGTCGTTTTCGGGGAACTCATATCCGTGCATGAGGTTGATTCTTGTGAGGTATTCGCTTGCGGAATATACGCCGTTAAGAGTTGTTCCCGGTACGCCCTGGAAGTGGGGTGCTCCGGCTCCGACTGCGATGTAGCATGCGTCGAACTCTTCCATGATTTCCTGCATCGTGATGGTCTTTCCGACGACTACGTTGCACTCGACATCAACGCCGAGCTTCTTCATTGCGTCTATTTCCATTGCGACGATTTTCTTGGGAAGACGGAATTCGGGGATACCGTAAATGAGAACGCCGCCTGCTGCGTGGAGGGCTTCGTAGATCTTAACTTCGTAGCCGAGCTTAGCAAGGTCGCCTGCGACGGTGAGGCTTGAAGGGCCGGAACCTACAACTGCGATGCGTCCCTTTTTCTCTCCTGCGGGAGCTTCTGTCTTAATATCTTCCTGCGCATATTTCCAGTCTGCGACGAGTCTTTCGAGTTTGCCTATCGAGACGGGCTCGTAATCCTTCATTTTGCCGACCGTGCAGAGTCCTTCGCACTGTGATTCCTGGGGGCAGACGCGTCCGCACACCGCAGGGAGGTTTGTATATTTGTCGAGGACTTCGGCTGCTCCTGCCATGTCTCCGGCCTTAACGCACTGAATGAAGCCGGGGATGTCTATGGAAACGGGGCATCCGGCTATGCAGGGCTTCGTTTTGCAGTTGAGGCAGCGTCCGGCCTCTTTTATTCCTTCTTCGAGGGAATAGCCGAGACAGACTTCTTTGAAATTGCCTTTGCGAACCTGAGGATCCTGTTCCTTGATGGGGGTTTTGTTCTTTGAGAATGTTACAGCCATGTCGGTTCACCTACTTCAGCTTCATATTTTTCCATGGAGATCTTTTCTTCGTCTTTGTACTGGCGGAGGCGGCTCATAAACTCGTCCCAGTTGACCTTGTGTCCGTCAAACTCTGGGCCGTCTACGCACGCGAAGAATATTTTGCCGTCTACCGTTACGCGGCAGCATCCGCACATTCCTGTCCCGTCAACCATGAGGGGGTTGAGCGATACCCAAATGGGGAGTCCGAGCTCTGCGGCTGCTTTTGTTCCGAACTTCATCATGATGGAGGGGCCGATGCACCAGCTGCGGTCGATCTTCTCGCCGCGCTCGACGACCATCTTCATTGCTTCCGTGACTACGCCCTTCATACCTTCCGAACCGTCGTCTGTTGTTACGATGAGTTCGTCTGAGTATTTGCTGCATTCGTCCTTCATTATGACGAGGTCTGATGTACGTCCGCCGAGGATAGTGATGACCTTGTTGCCCGCAAGCTTAAGAGATTTGATGATGGGATAGAGAGCCGCGATACCGACTCCGCCGCCGACCATGAGCACTGTTCCGTAATTCTCGATTTCGCTGGGCGAGCCGAGCGGTCCGGAAATGTCAAGGATTGAATCTCCGACATTGAGTGTTGACATTGCCGCAGTTGTCTTTCCGACAACCTGGAATATCAGGCGGATAAGGCCCTTTTCCACGTCATAGTCCGCAATTGTGAGCGGAATTCTTTCGCCCTTGTCTGCAACGCGGAGAACTACAAACTGTCCGGCCTTCGCATGTTTCGCTATGCGGGGCGCCTCTACCCAAATGTCAAATTCTTTGGGCGCAAGCTTTTGCTTTGAAACAACTTTAAACATAGTGAACCTCCTCTAGGATTCTAATGCTTTATTGTGCTCTTAACTTAATATTAAACATACAGCTCTTAATTTATCGCATATTTTAAAGAAGCGCAACCCCTATAGCTACGAAAAGAGGATAGAATGTGAATATATTTTTTGTGAGATTGCATAGTTTTATGAAATATTTCTATGAGCGGTGTGTCATAGAAAATGGCGGAAATAATAAATTTGCACGGCGGGAGGGCGAGATGTCCTGTACCTGCGCCGTTTCTGCTGTCAGAGTTCTGCGGATAATTTTCAATAAACTGCATAAGTGCGGTGAATTTCGAGTATAGAGCCGATTCAATGTCGGCTTTTTAAGAGTATAATTCAAGAATAAGAAGTTAAAGTATATGCACACAATATCTTGCTAAGGAGTGTTCAAATTATGAGCGTTATCGTTTACTCAACCTCAACATGACCGTGGTGCGTTAAGGCGGAGGAGTTTCTTTCGTCGCTTGGCGTTGCCTTTGAGATCAAGGATATATCAAAAGACAGGGAAGCAGCTATGTTTATCGTCAAAAAGACGAAGCAGATGGCAGTGCCCATCATACAGATCGGCGAGGCTTTTATTATCGGCTATAACCCTGAAGGCATGAAGGAAGAGCTGAAAAAACAGAACGTAATCGAGTAGCGCGTTTTATTTGAATAGCGTCGGCTCTTGCGCGGTCGGCATAATATTTTGACCATCGGGGAGGGGTTTGCGGTGGATAGGCTTTCTGTCAGTTTTGCTTTCGGCTCTGTTCTCGGAGCTGTGTCGGAAGATTTGAGCCTGTTGTGTGAGCTTTTTGGCGATAGGTGTTCTCTTGCCTCGCGTCATCTGAGCGGCATTCGAACCTCGGCAGAGGGATATGGCTGGCTCTCTCTGCCCGATTATTCTCTCGAAGATGTTAAAAGTGCGGGAGAGTGGCTGGCCTCCTACGACAGCATAATCCACGTCGGCATAGGCGGCTCCGCTTTGGGCAACCTTATGCTGAATCAGGCCTGTTTCGGAAGTTTTGTAAACGATGGCGGGGTACGGCCGAATTTTTATCTCGCAGATAATCCCGACCCATCAAAGACAGCCGAGATATGGACCAGAGCGAAAAATGGACGCGTCGCCCTGGTCGGCGTGAGCAAATCCGGAGCCACGGCGGAAACTATGTCGCAGTTTCTGTGGTTCAGGGAGCAGATGGCGGCAGACGGCAGAGAGTGTGACGCCGATACGCTTGTAGTCACAGATCCTAAAAACGGTCTCTTTCGCGCCTTTGCGAACGAAACGGGCTGCCGCTCTTTGGAGCTTCCTTCGTCAGTAGGAGGCAGGTACTCTGTTCTCTCGTCAGCCGCTTTGGCGGAAGCTTATGCAATGGGCATAGATATAGATGCCCTTCTTTACGGAGCGCGGCTGATGCGCAAAATTGTTGCGGAGGACAGTGATTTCTTCTCAAACCCTGCGAAACTTATGTCCGCCGCAAACTGTTTTCATGCGGAACGGGGACGCAATATGTCTGTGCTGATGCCCTATTCATGCAACCTTGAATATTTTGCGGAATGGTATGCGCAGCTTTGGGGCGAGAGCCTTGGCAAGGAAGGCAGGGGGACCGCGCCCATAAGAGCTCTTGGTGCTATAGACCAACATTCACAGGTTCAGCTCTATGCGGAGGGGCCTGATGATAAATTTTATACGATAATAAATATAAAAAATCGCGGGTGTATCGTAAAGGTGCCCCATACCGCTTCCGCGGCGCTGGCTCCGCTTGAGTACATGGCGGGGAAGGATATAGGAGATATGCTCTCTCTCGAAGCCATGAGCACCGCTGCGGCGCTGGCCAAGGCGGGCAGACCTATTGTGTGGATAGAGGCGGAGCGCCTTGATGAGAAGATGCTCGGCGGACTTATCTTTTTCTACGAATATATGACGGCAATGACAGGAATCTTAATGGGGATAAACCCATTTGATCAGCCGGGTGTTGAGCAGGGAAAAAGGTACACGTACGGGCTTATGGGTAAAGACGGATATAAAAAAGACGCTGATGAGGCAGCCTTTTTCTTTGGTGGGATAAAGAGACAGACTCTGGTGATCTGATTTCCTGACAGACTAGGTTCCTTTGATTCGCTATTGAGAGATGGTAAGCTTTATGAACTGTCCTTGCAGGTTCCAGCTTTTTTCGAGGACGTTTGCCGTTTCGCCGGGTTGTTTCCAAGGGATCATGTTGGCTTCGCCGAATGCGTCCACAACGGCTATGTACCTTGAGCCGCCGTCGTCGATGTACAGGTATACTCCCTCGTCCTGCTGCTTTGCCATGTCTTTTACCTCCGGATCATTTATGTAAATGCTTCGGGTATATGTTACTACAACAATCGTTTGTGTGCCAGACAATATTTTGGCGGAAGGGGTTTGTAATGTTTTTAATCGTTTTCTGCTGGATTTTCTTTATATTTCTTATATTTGCCCCGTCCGTCATAACTGTTTTTGAATCCGAACGGAAGTCTAAGGCTCGGCGGGAGCAAGACGCCTAGTGTCCCCTCTCATATACTATCTTGCCGCATTCGGGGCGTACACCGTCTCGATAATCTTGATGACGGGACAATCCTTCACATGGAAGGAGACAAAATCGTCTTTCTATATAGGCGGCAGAAGGACGGGGTTGATTTCGTCCGTTTCCACCTTCTGCGCCACTTGGATGAGTCCTCTTTCTCTTGTCGGCTACAGCATGTGGCTTTACAGGGATGGATATGTAGCCTTCTTTGCCTCCGTCAACGGCTGGCTTTTGGGGCTGCTTTTCTTTCCGTTTATAGTCAAGAGGCTCAGAGGCAAGAGGGTTCTCTCCCTGCCCGAGTGGCTTGAAAAAACATACGGAGACCCCCGCGTTCGCAAGCTCGTTGCTCTGACGATGATATTTCTTTACACACTCTATCTTGTCATCCAGTTCAGAGCATTCGGCGTAATTGTATCCTACATGCTTGATATCCCTCCCGGATTCGCCGCAACTTCCTTGGTGTATCTTTTTGTGTTGTACACGACTTTCGGCGGTTATCCGTCCGTTGTGAGGAGCGATGTGCTGAACCTATTCCTGATAATAGCGGGGGTTACTGTCGCTGCGTACTGCGCCCTTCCCGATGCGTCCGATCCCGGCGCGGTGGGGAAAATTCTCATGATGGATGGAATCGATGTGCAATGGTATCCAGCTTCGATTGCGGAAATATTCTCCATGTTTGCGATAATGTTTACATGGGGACTCGGCGTTGCCGGCAATCCTCAGTACGCAATAAGGATAATTGCCTGCAGAACTCGCAAAGACGCATATAGAATGATTGCCATATCCCCCTTTATTCTTGGGTGGATATATGTATGCGCCACAATTTTTATACTGGTCAGCAGAACAAAATATCTTGGTGTGGGCAATTTGGAGGAGACTCTTGCATATGCAAAACTGAGCCAGTTTCTTCCCGATTTTGCCGGTACATTTTTATTGATAGGTGTAATAGCCGCTGCTGTCAGCACAGCCAATTCCCAGCTTCTTTTGGCTGCGTCGTCGCTTTGTTATGACCTTTTCCCCATAAAGGAGAAAGCTGGCGAATACGGACAGGGAAGTCCTGTTGAGGAGGATAAGTTTCTCTTCCTGAACAGAATAGCAATAACGGCAATTGCTTCGACAGCTCTGTTTTTGTCTCACGCCAAACTGCCGGGCTATCTGATGCTGGGCAGGATAAGCTGGACTCTTGTTGCTATATGCTTCTTTTTCCCGCTTTTTGTTCCGTCCCGTGTTATAAAGAGCATGCTTTTTTATGTATTGAGCGTTGCCCTCTGTCTGCAATTTGTGCTGGTCTTTATTGTGGGCATAAGTCCTGAATATTCTATGCTGGTTGTGCTTTTGGTTGAGGCTGCGATATTTAAATTTCACAAATTTTTCTCGGCCGACAGCGAAATATATTATCTGTACAGCCACTCAGGAGACGATTAACCATGCTTCAAAGATTCAGCCTTGAAACTCTTATGAAATGGATATTCATGGCTTTGGCTCTCTCTATGGTTTCCTTGACCATAGGAGCGAGACTTCATCAAAGCTATTCCGCAAAAAGGAGTATTGCTGAGGGTCATGGTATTCAGACAAAGATTCTTGTTGAAAATATGCAGATTGACGGTGCAAAGGAGCTCATTATTTCAAAGCTCGGTCCCTTCTGGAAAGAGGCCGGTAAGGAAGAAAAACCTGACATTATTATAGCTGCTTCAAACGGTTTGCTGCGCCTTAAACTCAGCCGCAAGGATATAATTATCTCATTGGTGGAAGAAGAGCGATTTCTTCTGCTTGTCGGCATGCTCGGTCTGCTTGCTGCTGTCGAGCTCGCAGTCTTTATATCGTATGTCCTGACCAGGCCTCTGCGCCGATTGGCTTGGGGCTGCAAGGAGATAGCCGTGGGAGCGCATGTGAAAATTCCGCAGAATTTACTCTCACCATACGAGTTTCAGGAGCTTACGGACAGCTTTAACTATATGGCATCGGAGCTTGAAAAATGGAAAGAGGTGCAGCGTCAGATCAGCAGAATGGACAGGCTTGCGGCTCTGGGCGAAATGATGTCAGGACTTTCCCACGAGATAAGAAATCCTCTTGCCAGTATGAGAATACAGATGGATCTTTTGCGTTCGGAGATAGAGGGCATATACGATTCTTTGCCGGAAGGAAGGGGATCTGAGGACGCATCGGATGCGATGGACCACATTCGTGTCCTGGGTACGGAGCTTGATAGACTGAACAGCATAGTGACGCAGTTACTCTCTTTTGTCCGCCCGAGGGAGCCTATGAAAATACCGGTACAGCTTTCGTCTCTCCTGTCATGGGGGCAGTCCATGCTCGGCCCTCAGGCTGATAAATACTCAATAGAGCTTGTGACAAAGGAGCAGGACTGCGGAGTCTGTGTGCTGGCCGACAGAGAGATGCTGCGTCAGCTGCTGATGAACCTTGCGCTTAATGCCATACAGTCCATGACATCGTGCGAAAAAGAGGGGCGCAAAATATTGCTTATTACCGTGGGATATTCCGACAAGAGCGACGGAAGTCCCAAAAGGGGTTTTCTCTCTGTACGCGACAACGGGTGCGGAATACCGGAAAACATACAGCACAGAATATTCGACCCGTTTTTTACAACACGTAAAGACGGCACGGGGCTCGGGCTGAGCATAGTGCAGAGGATTGTTGAGGGGCACGGAGCGTCTTTTTCAATGAAAAGCTCGTCTGCCGGAACTATGTTCAAAATATTACTGCCGCTGGACAGCGCCGGTATACATGAAAGCGAAAACGTTCGTGAAGGGGAGAATCTTTCATGAGTATCTGGATAGTTGACGATGAAGTAAATCTTGCAAACGGATTAAAAAAAGCCTTTGAACGACAGGGTTTTAACGCGAAAAGCATACAGAATATCGCGGAGCTGCAAACACAGCTTGCCGCAGAAACTCCGTCACTGATATTTCTTGATCAATGTTTGCCTGACGGTAACGGTCTCGATATGCTGCCGGTGATTCTAAAGCAGGCGCCAAGGTGCAGAGTGATAATGATGACAGCTTTCGGTGATTCCGGACTGGTAGTTCGTGCGATACAGGAGGGTGCATACAACTATTTGGATAAACCCTTTCCTCTTGATGCCGCGAAAAATATGGTTCAAAGAGCATTTGAGTCCATTCGCTTTCAAAACCAGGCGGAGCGCCTCCTTTCCGAAGAGCCATGCAGCCTTTGCGGTTCTTCTCCGCTTATGGAGAAAGTCAGAGACAGCCTGAGAAAAGTGGCGTCACACCACGAAATAACAGTTCTTCTTCAGGGCGAAAGCGGTACAGGCAAAGAGGTCGCAGCGCGCATGATACACTATGACTCAAATTGCAGGGGCGATTTTGTCGCAATAAACTGCTCCGCAATACCCGAATCTTTGTTGGAAGCGGAGTTGTTCGGCTACACCAAAGGGGCTTATACAGGCGCAGGAAGCGATAAGCAGGGACTCATCGAAATCGCCGACAAAGGCACTCTCTTTCTGGACGAGATAGGGGACATGCCGCTGCCGCTGCAAAGTAAACTTCTGCGCTTTCTCGATCAGAGAAACTTTCGTCCGCTCGGAAGCACAAAAGAGAAAAAAGTGAGTCTGAAACTTATATGCGCCACATCTTTGGATCTCGAAAAAAAAGTGAAAGACGAAACCTTCAGAAAAGACCTATATTTTAGAATCTCAGTAATACCCATAAAACTTCCTCCGCTTCGCGAGAGGGGCAGAGACGTGCTTGAACTCGTCTCTCTCTTTCTTGCGGAATTTTCAAAAAGAATGGGTAAAACTGTCAATTCAATGACCGATGATGTCAAAGAGGTGTTCCTTGCGCACCCGTGGCCGGGAAATGTCAGGGAACTGCGTAATATAATCGAAAGAATTCTGATACTCAAGGACTCTTCCGACCACACAATAAGACTTGCCGATTTGCCTTACGAATTTCTGGATGTTCCTCAGATTTCGCAAAACACAGACCAGCCGCTTCCGGCTTCCGAATGCGCTCATCTTGAAACCTATATGGACAGGGCGGAGAAAGATTTCATTGCCGCGTCGCTTTCGAGATGCGGCGGAAACAGAACACAGGCTGCCGCTGAACTGGGGATATCCCGTTTTTCGCTGCTCAGAAGGATGCAGCGTCATGGACTCGATTAACCTATCTCTTGAGCAAAAATTAAAAACATCACTCAAACTTTCGCCCAAACTTCTGTATGGGCAAAACCTTCTGTTCACTCCTGTCGATGAACTTGCGTCCGAGTGCGGGCGGCTGCTTGGGGATAACCCTTTTTTCTCCTTTCGGCCGCCGCGCAGACTAATATCCGCGGAAGAGATAGACTCTCCAAATTGCGAGAACCTTGAAGCGCAGCCCACTCTGGAAGAACATCTGCTCTGGCAGATAACGACCTGTCCCGGTTATGATTCGGTAAAAATCAGAGCCGGAGCTGATTTCTGGATATCTCTGCTGGGAACAGACGGATATTTGAACACTTCCGCAAGCGAGATATCCCAAATAAGCGGACTGCCTCGGCCTGTGTCCGATGCCTTTCTCACTTCTTTAAAAAATTATGTGGAACCTGCCGGACTTTTCGCCGAGGGGCTTGCCGAGTCTTTGCTGGTGCAGCTTGCAAGAAGCGAGAACTGCTCTCATGATGCCGAAGAACTTTTGACATGCGGAAAAGATTATCTTCTCGCTGGCAAGCTTGCAGAATACGCGGAGATAAAGGGCTGGGACAAAATGAGAACGGACAAAGCCATGAGTGCCCTTAGATCCCTTGACCCCGCTCCCGGAAAGAACTTTGCAAAAACCGGCTGTATCGTGCCCGAAATTGAGTTCCGCATCGATGGAAACGAAGTAAAGCCCAAACTGCTGCTGGATAACCTGCCAAAATTTGCCTGCGAACTGGACGAAATGCTTCTCTCTCCTTCGGAACTTATCGCGTCAAAGTGGCTTTCTCCGTCGTGGTCGCAGGCCAAACTCATAATCACACGTCTTGGCCTGAGATATCGCACTATACTCAGAATCTCAATTCTGATAGCGGATAAACAGAGGGATAGAATAATCTCTCCGGAAGCTTCAATTCTTCCGCTTACATATAGGGAAGCGGCATCTGCTTTAGGGCTTAGTGTGTCAACTGTTTTCCGCGCCGTCAAAAATTCGTGGGTGAAAATCGGTGCGATGACAGTCCGGATGGACTCTTTTTTCGGCAGAGGGCTCGATTCCAAACGCGGAATGAGCGTCGCCGAAGCAGAAAATATAATTTTTGAAATGAACAGGAGCGGCTGCAGCGACAAAGAGATATCGCTGAAACTGCAAATGCCTGCCAGAACTGTAACGTATCACAGAAACAAGCTCGGACTATCCCCCGTTTCCAAAAAACATTGAGAATTTTTTAACAATTGTGCGATTATTGCTGTGCGAAAAACGCACAGTGCGGATGTGCACGTTGATTTTTCCGAAAATGTACGCCGCTTTGTTCCGGAAAAGCTGATTACAAGCACTTATTTGCCGCCTCATGCAAAAGGTTATTTTTAATTTTAAATCGGCAAGTTTTTTGCATGTATATATGTATAAGTTCGTAAAATCCATTGGAGGTGGCACGTAATGTTGAAGGAAAAAGAAGGAAGCAATTCAGCGGCAAGTGTACTGATAGGAGCGGCATTTTTGATGGCTACATCGGCCATAGGACCGGGGTTCCTGACCCAGACGGCGGTATTCACAGATAAACTGAAGGCTGCGTTTGCTTTTGCCATTATCGTATCAATACTTATCGACATTATCGTACAGATGAACATCTGGCGCATTCTCGGCGTATCCGGAAAGCGCGCTCAGGACGTTGCCAACGAAGTATTCCCCGGCGTAGGATATTTTCTTGCCATCCTTGTAGCAATAGGCGGACTTGTGTTTAACATAGGAAACGTAGGCGGAGCCGCAATGGGACTCAACGTTATGTTGGGACTTCCTTTGGTTCCCGGAGCTATAATAAGCGCTGTCGTTGCTATTGCCCTGTTCCTGAATAAGGAAATGGGCAAGGCGATGGACATGTTCACGAAGGTTCTCGGCATGATAATGATCGCCATGGTGCTCTTCATGGTCTTTAAGACTCAGCCGCCTATCCCCCTTGCACTTAAAGAGACTGTTCTTCCTTCCGAAATTGACTGGCTTACAATCCTTACACTTGTCGGCGGTACGGTCGGCGGATACATCACATTTGCTGGAGCTCACCGTATAATCGACGCAGGTATCACCGGTGAGGAAAACCTCAGCAAGATTTCAAGAGGTTCCGTCACAGCCATCGGAATCACAGGTATAATGAGATACCTTCTCTTCTTGGCAATTCTCGGGGTCGTTGCTACAGGTGCGGTGCTTGACCCGAAAAACCCGCCCGCATCAGCCTTCCTTATAGGAGCAGGACAAATAGGATACCGCATATTCGGCGTTATTCTCTGGTGCGCGGCAGTCACATCCGTTGTCGGAGCTTCCTACACGTCAATATCCTTCCTCAGAACACTCTTCAAGCCCGTTGAGGCACACTCACGCTACTGGATAATGGGCTTCATCTGCATTTCGGGCGCGATATTCACGACAATGGGAAATCCCGTCAAGCTCCTCATCGTAGCAGGATCGCTTAACGGACTCATTCTTCCGATATCCCTCGGAGTCATGCTACTTGCCGCATACAGAAAAGATATCGTAGGTTCTTCTTATAAACACCCGATCATTCTCACTGGGCTCGGCTGGATAATGGTCGCGTTCACAGCTTGGATGGGCTTCAAATCCCTTACGGGAATAATGAAACTCTTCTCATAAAGATGTAAAATCGGGAAGGGCGGTATCTACGCTCTTCCCGACTATAGCACAAAGGAGTGATTCATTTGTCCGTATACCTTAAAGAACCTAAGTTTCTTCCGGCGGGAGAATCCTGCCTTGTCGTTGAATTTGCTGATGAAATAAGCCGTGAGGCTAATGATTCTGTTACAAACCTAAGACAGAGTCTTACTTCTCAAAAACGAGTTCCTATAATCGAATGTTTGCCCACTTACAGATCACTTGCGATATATTTTGACCCAATCGCGGCGAGCTGTGAAAAAGTTACGGAAGCAGTAAAGCTTGCACTCAAAGAAGCGTCAGAATCTAAATCCACGGGGCACAAAGTAATTTCCATACCTGTTTGCTATGGAGGCGAATATGGCCCCGATATTCAAAATGTCGCGGAACACTCAAAAATATCCGTCGAAGAAGTGATTAAACGGCATGCGGCCCAGGTCTGTCACTGCTACATGATAGGATTTGTTCCCGGTTTTGCTTACCTCGGCGGAATGGACGAATCAATTGCCACCCCGAGACTGCAAAACCCACGAACGGTTATAAAGGGCGGCAGCGTTGGCATAGCGGGAAAACAGACGGGAATATATCCTATAGACAGCCCGGGTGGCTGGCAGCTTATAGGACGCACCCCTCTCAGACTCTTTACTCCTGAATCGGAACAGGTGACGCTTATCGATTCGGGATACGGCGTCCGCTTTGTACCGGTTTCCGAAGATGAATATAAGACAATAGAGGCAAGCGTAGCCGACGGGACATACGTTCCTCAGATAACGGAGGTGGCATAAACATGAAATTCTCTGTCACAAAACCGGGAATGCTTACTTCTGTGCAGGATCTTGGGCGCTGGGGATACCAGGCAAGCGGAGTGCCGGTCGCGGGAGCTATGGATTTGCCGGCGCTTCGCATCGGAAACGTTATGCTGGGAAACGATGAGAATGCGGCCGCGCTGGAAGTTACTCTGATGGGTCCGGAGCTTGTAGTATCAGGCGAGGGGCTTGCCGCTTTTGCAGGAGCCGATTTGGGTTTTTCCGTCAACGGGAAGGAAATCGGTTCATGGACATCCGTCCTTTTGAAAGACGGCGACACAATATCTTTCAAAGGGCCGAGAGGCTGCGGATGCCGCGGGTATCTCTGCTTTGGCGGCGGAGTAGATGTTCCTGCCGTTATGGGAAGCCGCTCGACATACACAAGAGCAAAGATCGGCGGCTATGAAGGCAGAGCGCTGAAAGCCGGAGACACTCTGAATGTATGCGATGCCGCTCCGCTTTGGAAACGGGCTGATGGATTTTCAGTTCCTTGCGAACTGCGCCCGAACTATGACCCCGCACGTCCTCTGCAAATAATTATGGGACTTCAGTCGGATGCGTTTACCGAAGCAGGGGTCAAGACCCTTTTTGAATCCGAATACACGATATCAACAGAATCGGACAGAATGGGCTGCCGCATGGAAGGTCCCAAGGTCGAACACAAAGAGGCGGGTGCAGACATAGTTTCCGACGGAATCCCTCTTGGAACAGTACAGATTCCGGGGCATGGGCTGCCCATAGCGATGCTGGCCGACAGGCAGACAACAGGCGGCTACACAAAGATAGGCGTGCTCACTCAAATGAGCATTCAGGCGTTGGTGCAAAGAATGCCCGGAATGAAGGTTCACTTTGAAAAAACAACGGCTGAAAGCGCTGTCGGAGAACTGCTCAAACTAAAAGAAAACATAGAAAAAATACGTCAGATGAGATTTTCATACATAAGCCGTTCCGGAGCGTGCGCGGCTCAGCCCCTTTCACCTAACCTAAAAATAACATTCAATGGTAAAGTATACGAAGTACAGTGTGAAGAAATATAGACAGACGAATAAGACAGAGGAGGTCGTTTAAAATGTACATGATAGACCTGAACAGCGACATCGGAGAAAGCTTTGGAGCTTACAACATGGGCAACGACGCTGCGGTGATGGATGCAGTCACCTCTGCGAACGTAGCGTGCGGATTCCACGCCGGAGATCCGCTTGTAATGAAAAAAACGATAGCCCTTTGCCGTGAGAAAGGTGTAGCTGTAGGCGCACATCCGGGATATCCCGACCTTGTAGGATTCGGACGCAGAAATATGGCCTGTACTCCCGACGAAGTGTACTCAGACTGCATATATCAGATAGGCGCCCTTAAACTGTTTTGCAAAACCAAGGGACTCTCTCTGCAGCACGTTAAACCGCACGGAGCAATGTACAACCAAGGGGCTAAAGACCCAAAACTGGCCATGGCGATAGCATCCGCGGTAAAAGATGCGGGAGCCGGTTTTATTATCCTCATGGGACTTGCCAATTCCGAATTTGAGAAAGCCGCAAGAGAACTCAAAATACCGTATGCAGCCGAAGCATTTGCCGACAGAGCATACATGCCTGATGGTGCATTGGTTCCGCGTTCACAGCCCGGAGCGGTAATTCACGACGTAGAAGCCGCAGCGAAACGCGTGGTGCGTATGGCTACGGAAGGCACAGTTGAAGCGATAGACGGAACAATAGTCAACTTCCGCCCTCATTCGGTCTGTATGCACGGAGATACGCCGGAAGCGGTGGAAATGGCAAAAGCTGTAAGACATGCGCTTGTTGAGGCCGGAGTAGCTATAAAGACACTTAAGGAGGTTGTTCTCGGATGACACTGCCGTTCAATATCGAACCGTACCGTCACATCAGCCCCAAAGATATGCGCGAACTCATAAGAAAAGCTGAATGGACACACCCGACGTCAGGCCTTTGCCTCTCTCACGTTCAGGCTAACATGATAGTGCTCCCAAAAGAGTGGGCCTACGATTTTCTTGTATTTGCACAGAGAAATCCCAAACCATGCCCGATACTTGACATTACAGAACCGGGCGACTGCGAAGCACGCATTGTCGCTCCCGGCTCAGACGTCAGCACTGATATTCCCAAGTACAGAGTGTGGAAAGACGGCGTTCTTGTGGACGAACCTACGGACGTAAAGAAATATTGGAGAGATGACCTTGTGGCCTTCCTCCTGGGCTGTTCTTTCAGCTTTGAGGGAGCCCTTCTTGAAGCCTCCATACCAATCAGGCACATAGACCTCAACCGCAACGTTCCCATGTACGTAACGAACATACAGTGCCAGCCCGCAGGGCGTCTCAGCGGCCCGATGGTAGTGAGCATGAGGCCGATAAAACATTCGCAGGTTCCCAAGGCAGTCCTCGCAACGGGAAGATTCCCGGCAGTACATGGAGCGCCGGTACATATCGGAGACCCGGCCGCGATAGGCATCAAAGATGTATTCAAACCCGAATTCGGAGATGCGCCGGAAATACGTGAGGGAGAGACCCCCGTGTTCTGGGCGTGCGGAGTCACCCCGCAGGCCGTTCTGATGAACAGCAAACCGCCTTTTGCAATAACTCACGCACCGGGGCACATGTTCATCGGAGATCCCAGAGATACAGACTACGCAACGTTCTAACACGTAAAAACACGAGAAAAACAGCATAAATTCAGGCTCCTCCGCATCGGAAATACTAAAGGTGCGCGGGAGCCGTTTTTTGTTGAATAAAGCAAAATGTTTAATCGGAGCGGTGTCAAAAGTGCAAAAAAATGAGAAAAAATTTAAGAATTATCCGCTCTATTTTTTAGTGTGCTATAATTAGGTGTTTGTTTACACATTACCCTCACGGGGGAGGAATTGCAATGCGCCACATCGGTACGGTTTCAAGAGGAATAAGACTTCCTGTCGTCACAAAAGGCGAGAACATCGTAGATATAATCAGCAATAGCATTATAGAGGCCGCAAGCTCTGAAAAAGACGGTTTCTCATTTCGCGACAGAGACATCGTAGGAGTTACAGAGTCTCTTCTTGCCCGCTCACAGGGAAACTACGTCACCCTTGACGACATATCGGACGATGTCCGCCGCAGATTGCCGGACGGAGACGTCGCCCTTATATTCCCGATACTTAGCCGCAACAGATTTCATCAGCTCCTCAGAGGCATTGTAAACGGGGTGCGCGGCAATGTACACCTTGTGCTCTCATACCCATCGGATGAGGTCGGCAACCAAGTGATTGACCCAATGAATTTCTATCTGAAAAGCGGGGAAATATCAGGCGATACCTTTGACGAGGATGAATATTACCATGTTTTCGGAGAATACAAACATCCGTTTACAGGCGTTGACTATGTGCACCTCTACAAAAGCATAGACCCAAGCCGTGTTTTTGTGCACTTTGCAAACAACCCGCTTGCCGCTCTGAAATTTGCAAAGAATGTAATCGTGGCAAGCATACACTCACGCGTACTCCACAAAACAATACTGGAAAAGGCGGGAGCGTTTGTCGTCTCGATGGACGAAATATGCAGCGAACCGGTAAGAGAGGGCGCGGGATACAACAGCCAATACGGACTTCTCGGCTCAAATTATACAAACGACCTCTCTGTCAAGCTATTCCCGCGCGACAGCAGCATTTTTGTCTCGGAGCTTCAAAACGAACTGCGTAAGAAAACGGGAAAAAACATCGAAGTTCTTGTCTATGGAGACGGAGCATTCAAAGACCCTGTCTGCGGAATATGGGAACTTGCCGACCCCGTGGTCTCTCCGGGATTTACGGATGGGCTTACCGGTCTTCCCAAAGAGATAAAGTTCAAATACGTCGCGGACAACGCCGATGGCAAAGATCCTACGGAAGCGGTGCGAAACGCCATTGCGTCCAAAAATGAGATGGACAAATTCGGGCACTCCACACTGGGAACCACGCCGCGCCGCCTCACAGACCTTGTCGGCTCTCTCTGCGACCTCACATCTGGTTCCGGCGACAAGGGAACTCCTGTAGTCTACATACAGGGATATTTCGACAGCTACTTAGATGACTGAGATTGACATCAACATCCCATTCAGCGGCATAGACCCGAGGGGGCGCATGAAGTTCAGCGTCCTTCTCGAGATGTGTCAGGAAATGGCAGATGAAGATGCATCAAAATACAACCTCTCCGTGCGCCAGACCATGGAACACAATGTGACATGGGTGCTTCGCAAGTACAGAGTGGACCTGAAAAGATATCCTGTAAAAGAGGACTTCTGCATAAGAATAAAAACATATGCGGAACCGTACAGAGGACTGTACTCTTTTCGCACCTTTGAGTTCCGAAACGGCAAAGGCGAATTTCTGGGCAGCGCCTACACATGGTGGGTGCTCATCGATACTGTCAAAATGCGCCCCATCCGCCTCGACAAGTCGGAACTCACAGCCTGCATCAGAGAGCAGATTACTGAAGAACTTCCGCCCGATGTAAAAATTCCGGAACTGGCTTCAACGGACATCGAAGAGACGTGGAAAGTCAGATGGCAGGATTTGGACGTCAACGACCATACAAATCACGCAGTATACTTTAGCTGGGCTCTTGATACAGTACCTGACGAAATACCGGAAAAATATGCCCCGATGTTTGTAGAAGGGGAGTTCCTGCGCCCGATTCCGAGGACAAGAGTAAGGTGTCTTACCGAATTCAAAAAATCCGAAAACGGCCGCCTCTTTCTCCATTCTCTCAGACACATCGAAGACGATAGCGAATACGCGAGGATAAGTTCTTTGTGGAGTTAGATATAATTGTTCTTCTTTAGGGATAAAAATACTTGGCAAAAATAATATTGAAGTTGTAATATAAAGTAACTCGAGTTAGTAATACAGTACTGAAATAATTACTAAAAATATAATTAAAACAGCGTGTGGCTTAACTGCGTAAATCCAGTTGTAGCCATGCGCTGTTTTTGTTGTGGAGGAAGAAAATGAACGTGAAATCAAACACATTTCTTGAGACAGAGCCTGTGGCAGGCTGATGCTGAAATATTCGCTTCCCTGTGTTATATCTGAATATTACGCACCCAATGCAACATGATTCCGTTTTTTGCGCTAACAACATCACGTGGGTGCCGGGTACATCACAATGCCGGCGACGAGTACACCATTACGACACAGACGAGTACATGAACTAATCTAATGGCGTGGACAAACGATTGACA
>CAZBYL010000020.1:0-37533 GCA_964496275.1 uncultured Synergistaceae bacterium
AGATGGAGAACGAGATCTTTGCCCCTGCGGCCGGAACAGTCACACAGCTCGGCTGCAAAGAAGGAGATTCTGTCAATACCGGCGATACTCTCCTGGTTGTAGCCTAGTCTGCTTCGGCAGAACTAACCTACGGAGGGAAACCAAATGGAACTCTACTTAACAGCTCTTAAAGGCGTGGTAGAGCAGTCCGGCTTTGTGGCTCTCAACGGTCCCACACTTGTCATGCTGCTTGTAGCCTTTGTACTGCTCTATCTCGCTATTGCAAAAGGTTTTGAGCCTTTGCTGCTAATGCCGATTGCTTTTGGATGCCTCCTGGTCAACCTTCCCCTTTCGGGGATCGTTGACCCGGGCGGATTCCTTTATTTTGTCAAATTCGGAATAGACCACGAATTATATCCCGTCATTATTTTTATGGGCATAGGGGCTCTCACGGACTTCGGACCTCTGCTTGCCAACCCAATTACCTTCCTGCTCGGCGCAGCCGCGCAGATAGGCGTTTTCTTTGCGGTTATCGGTGCAATGTTTATGGGTTTTACAATTCAGGAAGCGGCGGGAATCGGCATAATCGGCGGAGCGGACGGCCCAACGGCTATCTATCTCTGCGCCAAGCTTGCTAAAAACATACTTCCGGCCGTTGCGGTTGCTGCATACAGCTACATGTCACTTGTTCCGCTCATCCAGCCGCCGGTAATAAAGCTCCTAACGACAAAGAAAGATCGCTCGATAAAGATGGAACAGCTCCGCCCCGTTACAAGGACAGAGCGCATCCTCTTCCCCATAGTTTCGACAATAGCATGCGGACTTGTCCTTCCCGCCTCTGTTCCCCTTGTCGGAATGCTCATGTTCGGAAACCTTCTTCGTGAGTGCGGATGCACAGACCGTCTTTCGCTTGCGGCTCAGAACGAAGTCCTCAACGCCACGACAATCTTCCTCGGGATCTCTGTCGGTGCGACAATGAGCGCGGCTTCCTTCCTCACAGTCGCCACGATAAAGATCATCGCTCTCGGACTCGTTGCCTTTATATTCAGCACTGCGGGCGGAGTCTGCTTCGGTCAGTTGATGAAGGTTGTCTCGGGCGGCAAAATCAACCCCATAATAGGTGCGGCAGGAGTCTCTGCGGTTCCTATGGCGGCTCGTGTATGCCAGAAGGTAGTCTCCAAAGAATTCCCCGGAAGCTACATACTCATGCACGCAATGGGTCCGAACGTCGCAGGCGTCATCGGAACCGCCGTTGCTGCGGGAGCAATGCTTACGCTTCTTACGAAGTAAAATCTCATTACCAAATAAAATCGATTCCTCTGCGGACACTTGCGGAGGAATCGATTTTTTTTATATCACGTATATTGCACTTGCGGTATCTTTCCGGATAGGGCAAAATGAAAGGCGGAAAAACCAACACAAAAACCGGAGGTATGCCTATGAGACGAATAACGACGACCGCGGCGATCCTGCTACTTATCACACTGCTTTGCACCGGAGCGCAAGCAGCCGAAAAAAAGCTTATATACTCACGTTGGGTAGGGCCTGAAAACTACATATTCATGTCGGACGCATCAGGCAAAAATGAGAAAAAACTCTTTGTCGGATACGATGCGGAAATATCGCCTGACGGAAAGAAAATAGCATATACCAAACAAAATGAAAACGGCACGGGTGAAAGATACATAGCCATATATGACATCGCATCGAAAAAAACAGCGGTACTGTACAACATTCCTCTGAAAAACAACTACGGCCCGCGCTGGTCAAAAAGCGGCAAAGCTATACTCTTCAGCCACTATACAAAATCAAACGTATGGCGTCCTGCCATATATGACATGGAAAAAAAGAGTGTCAAAATAATAGCCATGAAAGTCGCATCTCCAGTAGGCAAAAAAGAAATGGACATAGACATACTGTCGCCCTTCTGGTCCCACGACGGTGAGCACATCTACGGCAGCGACCTCTATTACCTCTACAAATTCTCGGCTGCATCAGGAAAACAGGAAGAAGTAGCGGCAATCTCATCCATACTTCCCAAAGGCGCGCTGCTTGACAGCTCAGTGAAATTCACCGTTTCAGACAGCGGAGAAGCGCTGCTCTTTGCAATAGGAATGGAAGATGAGCGTTGTGCAAAATGCGATGCTGCCGCTACCGTAGACCCGTACAAAGGCGCGGCGTTTGCATACCTTCTGAACGAAAAAAGAACAGTGCGCATATCTCCCATGGAATACTGCACCGGCTATGCAGCGTACGGCACAGATGGAGATATATACATATCGGCGCACAAAATAGCCGAAAAAGCACAGGAAACAAACAACTACTACGACCTGTACAAAATAACCGACTCAGGTAAAAAAGTTGTCCCCATAGCAAAAAAAGCATACGAGGCGTCAATATCGAAATAACAGCCTTTAACTCTGAGAATAAACCACAGAGCCGCCGCTTTTCGCACTGCGGCGGCTTTTCCTAAATTCCCCATTCGGCGGCTCAAATAATGTATAATTAGCAAACATTGATACGGCAAGGGGCTGCTGATGCTTTGAACAAGAATGACACGCTTTTATCTCCGATATTTATACGACTCTTTATACCTTTCGGCATAGCGCACTTCATGTCCGTACTCCTGGGCAGCGCGAACGCCGTAATGTCTCCCATACTCACGGCAACCTTCTCGCTCACACCTGCGGACCTGGGCTTCATGACGTCAGTCTATCTCATATCATTCGGAATGGCGCAATTCCCGCTCGGAGTCTTTCTTGACAGATACGGGGCCAGAAATACGCTTGCCCCCTTTCTCCTGCTTGCGGCTGCAGGGGCTGTCATATTCTCACTGTCGCAAAATATGACGCACCTCATAATATCCCGCGCAACACTGGGAGTAGGAATGTCGGGCTGCCTCATGTCGGCATTCAAAGCCTACACGGAGTGCCTGCCAAAAGAAAAACTTCCGCTTGCATTCGGAGCCCAATGCCTCACCGGCGGTCTTGGCGGAATATTTGCGACAAAGCCCGTCCTATTTGCTATAAACCTCATGCCCTGGAGAACCTTCTTCCTGCTGCTGGCCGCAATGACACTTATTGCCGGTGCTCTTATATGGGTTGTAATTCCGCCGCAAAAAAACAAATCCCAAGCGTCTTCGCAAAGCTTCCTCACCCTGCTCATACAGATGTTCAAATTTCTCGGAGACCCGCGCTTCATATACATAGCGCCTGTCGCGATAATGGGGCAGAGCGTAATGTTTGCTTATCTATACCTCTGGATAGGCCCCTGGATGCGCGACGTTGCAGGAATGAGCGTCTCACGAGGAGGAGGGTTCATGCTTGCCGCGGGAATAGGAGCTGCTGCGGGATACTTCCTGAACGGCCTTCTTGCGGACATATTCAGAAAGAAACACATCCTCTCGGATGAGAAAATATACTTCTTCTCCGGAGCGATACTCACCTCGCTCACAGCAGTAATAGCGCTCGTCAACAGTGCGGCAGTCGCGTGGCTCTGGGGTATCGTAATGTTCTTCACCACCATGGTTATGATATCATTTGCACTGACGAGAAACCTCTTTGCCGCGGAAGAAGCGGGAAGAGCTCTTTCTCTGCTCAACTTTGCCATATTTTTTGCGTCATTCATAGCCCAATGGTTTATAGGAATAATACTCAACCGCTACCCTGTCGAAAACGGCAGCTTCTCTGCGGAGGGACACCAAACCGCCCTCACCGTAATAGTGCTGCTGAACCTTGCCGCATCGGTACACCTCTACTTTGGGCTGCGTAAGAGAGGAAAAATATAAGGGGGAAAAACAATGTCTGTTCTCTGGGAGATAAACTCAACCGAAATAACGGAACTCGTGCGGACACTCGCACTCAAAGCGAACACAATACTGCCGCAGCGGCTCAAAGAACTCATAGCCGACTCGGCGAAAAAAGAAAAAACTCCGCTTGCCGCTCAAGTCATGGCGGACATACTCAAAAATGCCGAACTTGCAGCCGAAAGAAAAATGCCGATATGCCAAGACTGCGGAATGGCAGTGGTATTCGTCGAAGCGGGACAAGACTTGCACATAACTGGAAACTCCGCGTCAGATGCCATAGACGAGGGGATAAGAGCCGCATACAAAGATGGATACCTTCGCAAATCCGTCGTTTCAGACCCACTGTTTGACAGAAAAAACACACTCGACAACACCCCTGCGATAATACACTGGAAAGTCGTACCCGGACACTCAATAAAAATAACCGTCAGCCCAAAAGGCATGGGAAGCGAAAACATGAGCCGAATCTACATGCTGAAACCTGCGGACGGAGTTGAAGGAGTAATAAACGCGGCTGTCGAAACGGTCAAAATAGCGGGCCCGAACCCGTGCCCCCCGATAATCCTCGGAATCGGCATCGGCGGAAACTTTGAAACGGCTCCGCTTGCGGCAAAACGCGCGCTTCTGAAAAGGGAAGGCGTGCGCCACCCCATCAAAGAGTATGCTCAAACGGAAGAAGAAATCCTAAAACGGGTAAACGCGCTCGGCATAGGCCCCGGCGGCTACGGCGGAGAAATCACAGCTCTTGACGTCCACATAGAAACCCTGCCCACACACATAGCGGGAATGCCCGTCGCAATAAATATCTGCTGCCACGCGCTGCGCCATGCGGAAGGCACAATCGAGGGGAGATGCCGCAATGATTAAACACATAAAAACCCCGCTGGAAGAAAAAACGGTAAAAGAATTGCACGCGGGAGACATAATTCTCCTGTCGGGTGAAATGCTCGTGGCAAGAGACGCAGCTCATAAAAGGATGACGGATGCTATGAAGTCCGGAGAAATCCTTCCATTCTCCATAGAAAAAGAGACAATCTTCTATGCCGGCCCCGCACCGACCCCGCCCGGAGCCGTAATAGGGCCCATAGGCCCCACGACGAGCGGAAGAATGGACCCATACACGCCCTATCTGCTGGAGCACGGGCTGCGCGGAATGATAGGAAAAGGAAAACGATCTGCGGAAGTCCTCAAATCGATTGAGGACAACGGAGCTGTGTACTTCGGAGCAACGGGAGGAACCGCCGTGCTTCTGTCCGACTCTGTCGTATCTGCGGAAACAGTCGCATACGAAGACCTCGGTCCGGAAGCAATACTTCGTCTTGAAGTCAAAGACATGCCCCTGGTCGTAATCGCTGACTGCCATGGGGCAAACCTGTACGACAGATAAACACATCGGCTGATGCAAGCCGACTGCTCGCGCCATTTGGCGTGAAAACTAAGAGGTGAACAAATGTCAAGAAAACAACCCTTTATATGGAATGCTCTGTCAATTTTCAGGAAAATAGTCTGCGCTCTGCCTCACGAAAAAGCAGTCGCGCTCGGCGGCTTCCTCGGCGGGCTCGTGCCGCGCTTTACAAAGAGAAAATTTAATCTCGCTGCGGCGCGCTGTGCCCAAGTGCTCGGCGTATCGGAAGAAAAAGCATCGAACATAGTCATGGGCTCATACAGACACTTTGGCAGAGGCGCTGCCGAATTTGCCAGAATGCCAATAGCCGTCAAAAACATAAACAGACTCATTCGCGTACACGGAGAAGAGCACCTTAGGGACGCATACGAAAAAGGGCGCGGAGTCATACTCGCTACGGGACACATAGGCAACTGGGAATACGCAGCAGCGTGGCTTGCCAACAACGGATACGCAATAAACGCGCTCGGCACCGACCAACGTGACGACAGAATAACCAAACTTATAATGGACTTAAGACGCGCCGGAGGCTCAAAGGCTCTCGGCAAGGCGTCCGACCTGCGCGCCATGCTCAAAGCCCTGCAAGACGGAGAAATCATAGCCGTGCCCATAGACCAGGACGCGCGCAAAAAGGGAATACTCTCTCCCTTTCTCGGACGCCCGGCAAGCACGCCCGTGGGAATCGCCAAACTTGCGGCAAAAGTCGGCTGCGCAGTCCTGCCCGGTTTCTGCATAAGAAGCGCGGACGGAGTCACATTCGACTTCTACATACTTCCGAGACTCGAAGGCAGAGGCGGCACAGCCTACGGAGAAGACCTACAGACAAGCCTTGACGACTGCAACGACAAAATATCCGAATACATAATAAAAAATCCAAGCCAGTGGATGTGGATGTATCCGAGGTGGGAATCTGTCGAAAACGGAGACTTTGACGATGAAATGCGGAATTGACCCAGGGCGGTTCAAAATAGGATTTGCTGCGGAATCAGACGGTAAACTCCTCTTCTCGGCAATCATACCGAAAGCGGAAGAAGAGATACTGGCGCAGGCTATAATCTCCTGCAAATGGGAGCTGCTCGAACCGTGGCGCAAAGAGGGAAGCATAGCCCGGATATCGGGGCGGCGGGCCGAGCAAGTGATAATAGGCGACGGAACATCTTCGGAAGAGATAGAAAAACTTATTCGCGGCAAAATTACGACTCAAACAGCCGATGAATACGGTACGACCCTTGAGGGGCGAAAACTCTACTGGAGCCTTCACCCGCCCAAGGGTCTCTGGAAAATCATACCGACATCGCTTCGAACCCCGCCGCGGGACGTAGACGACCTTGCCGCGTGGGCTATAATACAAAAACATACGTTAAAAAACTGAAAAGCGTACTGCTTTTCGGGCAGATCCAAAAACTCTGCGCTCTCTATGCCGACGGAAAAATAAAAAGTGTTCTCTGCTCAGAGCTCATAAAACTAATTATCCTTCGGCAGTTTTCCCGCTTTCTCAAGCTTCTCGAGAACATCCTTATAGCCGTCCGCACCATACTCAACAAACTTCTTGACGCGGCTGATAGTTGCCGTGCTGGCTCCCGTTGCCTGAACTATCTTGGGATATGACATACCTTTAAGCAAAAGATTCGCAACCTGCAGCCTCTGGGCAAAAGCTCTGATTTCAGAAAAAGTTGCTACATCCTCCAAAAAGCGGTATGCTTCCTCCCTGTCTGTAATAGCTACGATCGAATCGCAAAGCTGGTCGGTGAACTCGTCTTTCCACTGAAGAGACATTGGGGTTCCCCCTTGTAGTGATTTAAAGTAGTAGAGATATTACAAGCTAATCATACGATATAAAAAATGAATGTCAAGTGCTGCTAACTAATTAAAGTGAGAAAAGTTAATTACAGGTTAATTGCAAAATAGATAAAGCTGCAGAGATAAAATAACAAAGCCGCTTACGGCCGCGCAGAGAGATCTCTGTCAGACGAAAAAATAGTGCGGAAGCTAATTGAATATTACGCACCCAATGCAACGTGATTCCGTTTTTTGCCCTAACAGCATCACGCGGGTGCTGGGCACTGAGTATTCCGCATCTACAAGCGCACCTAAAATCATCCGCATGAGCCCAGTGTAATCATGCAAACGAGCCCAGTGTCACGGCGACGAGCCCAAGCATATTTCTGTTACCCTTGCTGAATACGAGTACTGCGTAAATCGCACAAGGGAGGTCATACATATGACCATGTACACAGAGATACTGCGCCTTTGAGGGCAGACTCAGTCAGCGGGATATCGCGGCAAGCTGGCGGCTGTGCGCACAGAACAGCACTCAATAATATTCTGCGGTCAGATAGGGACATCCGAATGGTTGGCTGCGCTTGGCAATACTCTGATGGCATGAAACCTGATTGACAGGATAATTCATTGCTCAGATAAGGCCATACTGCAAGGTGATTCGATGAGAAAGAAAAAAGGCTGAGGCAAATTCAAGATCATACAGACACAATAAAATAATGCCTCTCTAAAATGACTGGGCTCGCCGCCGTGAAGGTGGGCGCATTTGCTTCGGAACAGAAAACCATGCCCTACGGAATGGTGGGCTCATTGGAGCGTAATATGCGCCGTTCCTCCGTAGAACGCAGCTTTTTTGAAAAAACCTGCCTTGTACATTGCGTAAAGCGCAAGTTCCTGTACAACTTCCTTTGCTGCGTTTCTCATCCCAACAGGTGTGGCAAAGTTATAATTTTTTAGCATTTGCTCTACCGCGCTGTGCATCTCTGCATCCTCCCAAGCAGCGAACTTAGTTTTTTTACATTGGTACAGTGATATTTTTCACTAAGCTCAGAGACCGTTTTTTGATTAAGTTGGAGCAGGCAGCTCTCTTCTATGCGTAGATCCTCGCTCAATGCCGCCATCAGCTCCTTTAAGTTTGATAACGGTGACATTGTGTAGAGACGGTCACAAAGGGCCTTCTCCGCAGTAGCTATCCAGTATGAATACTCTCCCTCTTTCCTGATAGCAATCTCCCATGAAAAAACGCCCGGAGGAACGTCTTGATACGTGAATATGCCAAACGGGGTGACGAAGATTTTCTTTTTTTTCTTCTTATACGTTGCGCAAGTAACCGAATATGAGGTTTCGGGTATCAATCCATAATACATCAGAGCAAATTCAAAAGAGATATAAGATGGGCCGTATATACTTCCGGCAAGCAGATGCGGCGAGACGTTTCGCTCTGTTTCGTAGAGCCCCTTAACTATGGGAAAGCACTCCCCACGCCGAACCATTCTCGAAAGTTTGGCCTTTGGATTAGAATATTCTCTGAGACCTTCCATCATCATTGCTGTGGTTTTTATCATATTTTCACCTTATAGTATCATTATATTGTACTTTGCGGTGCAAAACAAGGATTATTGTTCAAATTTTTTAAAGTCCGGAATTCCGGCGAATGTGCGTATTTGCGTCGGAATTCGAGGCGCAGAATAACGTGAACATCGGGAACAAACAATAGTTCGGCTGACAGGTAATAACACTGCAATGGAGCTTTGTTTTCGATTTATGTTTTCTCTGTGCTTTAAAAAATGTTAACAATAGAGTCTCGCTATTTATAAATGTCTATATAAAAATATTCGTTTTTTGATCCGTTTTTCGGTGTCTTTCAGATGAAATCGGGGTTTTTTCAAGTTCAATTTTTGTCGGTAATATTTTTTTGACTATTATTCCCAAGCCCTTGCTGTCACACTGTTTATGCCGCTGACCTGAGCCATTTTGCGGTTCATCTCCGCGAACACTCCGTACCGTTATCGACAGCACGGTACGGAGTGTTCGCGGCAGAATACACCTTATAAATCGTGTCTTTGCATAAAAGTAAGGTTTTTCCTTCGATTCAATTTTATTTAAATTATGTTAACACACAGAGAACTATAAATCAATATAGCTCTCTGTATTTATGTCGATGTATTTTATATCCCTCGCTTTTCGTACGGTCAATACTCAAAAATAGTGTGAGATGTGTTTCATACATTCCTGTTCGGATAATGTATAACCCTCGAACTATAGATGGTGTTCGCAGCTTTTTATGTCTCCGAGTGCCTTATTGGAAACTGTTAAATCATATTATGGGACGTGGTGCGCGGTTTGTCAGAATTTTCAGCACGCGTCCGCAGACTACAAAAAATTGCTCTTCCCGTACTACGATATCGGGATACTCCTTGTTGCTGGAACGAAGTATCGGCGGGCTGCCCCTTCCGTTGTCAATGAGTCCTTTAACAAGTATTTTACCTTCCAGACACACAACGTATATATTTCCGGGAACCCACTCTTGTATGCGGTTGAATACAATAATATCTCCGTCGTGTATCTGAGGTTCCATACTGTCTCCCTCTGCATTCATACAGGTCAAGGTCTCTCCGCTGTAGACCGCAGCCAGGCTTACGTCAAACAGGGGATACCTGCCTATGATGTTCATGTTCATTGTTTGTTTATAATCTTTGAGATTGTCTGTTGGTAATTTGGTTTCAGACGATATGTGCGGAATCATCAGCAGTTGCTATTTAGCGATGAGCATTTCTTTTTTTTCTCGTCTAAGCATAGTGTCGTTTTCTTCAATAGACGATTCTGTAAAAACAACGGCGGTATTCCCGGTTTCCCCCATAAGATATGAAACTGAAACACCGAGAATTTTTGATAATTTTAAAAGATCCTCTGTTCTTGGAGTTCTTTTTCCGGTTTCCCATCTTGATATTGTATCCAAAGCGACATCTACTTCTTTTGCAAGGTCTCCTTGGCTCATAACAATATTTTTTCTTGCTGTTCTTATGTTTTTGCCGACAGGCATTATTTCTCACCTCAATGATAATGATTCTACCAAATGGCGGTATGAAAACAATATGCAGTTTTGTCTAATTATTTTGACAAAAAAAGACTTGTTCAATCTATTTTTGTATGTATAATTAGATAATAAAGTAGAAAAAGAGGTGCTATCTTGGTTAATATTCGACATTTTCGCCAAAAACATAGTCTCACACAGGCACAGCTTGCTCAAATAATGGGTGTTTCTCTCGATACTATCTCTCGCTATGAGACAGGAAAGAGAGAACCTAAGGCCTTTGACTTGTGCAAAATGGCGGAAATTTTTGATTGCACCTTGGACGAACTTGTACGCCCTATTTCGGATGTAGCTTCTTTGAATGAGATATGAAAATAATCTTTTTCAGAGGATGTCTTGTTTTTCAATTTACAGAGATGGGAAGCAAGCGGCTGCTGTATCGAAAATCTGCGCAGCCGGTGTCAGAGTGCAGGGGTGTAATGCAGGGAAATATTATTAGAGGAAGTGTTGCCTGCTGATAAAAAATATCGGAGCATGTTTGCGGCGGTCGAATTTCTGTGGAAGCAGGGAATCCAAGGTTTGAAATGTACCTTAGACAACATTGCAGTTTGAATTGAGTAATGACCTGTATTGTGCCTAAGAAACAAAATAATATGTACGGAGAACAGGAAGGAGAGGTATTCATGAAATTTAAAAAATATGGAATTATTTTGGCAGCACTCCTTATTGCAGTAATGTGCTGCGGGATGGCATGTGCTGCAACGAAGACTGTTTATGTGGATGCGAACTACAGCGGTAGTGACTCTAATGGTACAAAAGCTAAACCATACAAAACTATAAAAGACGGGTATGAGCAGATAGCTTCTGATGACACTCTGCACATTGCGCCCGCAACGTACACTGAGTTAAATGGAGACTGGTCGCACGGTGTAATAACACTATATAAAGATATGACATTAGAGTTGGGTTCCGGAGATATCATAGTAAATAAGCAGGTGTATCCCAAACCCTCTGAAACCGGAACATTTGTACTAAAAGGGCAGGGGATGAACAACAGTACTCTTACCCTAAATACAGCAGGAAGTACTGTGATTATCGGGGATCGTGCGGCTGGCGATGGTGCATTAAACAAAACCGGCAAAGTGGTGATAGAAAATCTGCGTTTGTCGGTAAATACAGCGTCTGGCGATTATCTGCTTCGCAAATCGAATTCGGCGAAAGTTTCAGAAATCACTCTAAAGAATATTCATTTCGAGGCCGCAGAGGGGCTTAAGGTAGCAGGCATCTATTTCAGAAGCACATGTTTGGACTCGTATGTGGATAAGATGACGGTCGAAGGCTGTTCTTTTAAAAACATAACGGATTCCACTTTTTACCTTCAGGGAGTAAATAACCTGACAATGCGAAATTGTTCTTTTAATAACTCGTCCGTAACCGCCGTTGATTTGGCACTGAGAGCATTTGATAAAAACGAAACTACTGAAAAAAGGTCTTTCGGTAATATAGTAATTGAAGGTTGTACATTTGATAAATGCGGCACATCAAAATATCCCGCATTTGCGGTCAGACCAAAGTCAGATGTTATCTCTGTTGATATCAGACTTAACAACAACAAGTTCACCAATAATTCCGCGGATGTGATGCTTGGGGAACTTGAAGCGGGAGAATCGGCCACTCCTGATGTTATTTACGAATTCAGTGCCGCAGGAAATGAGCTTACATCTCTGGTTACGGTTAATAAAGTTAATGCTTTGTCAAAAATAGATTTTAACGGAAATAGCTGGAATAAAAAGGCGTCTCCAATCGTTTTAACGCCGATTTCTGCCGATATGAAGTTGAGTAAAGACGTTGTAGTAACAGAAAAACTCACCGCAGCAAGCACCGTAAGCGGCGACAGTATCGTGTGGAGCACAAGCCGTGCTGATGTTGCAAAAGTGGACGCGAATGGTACGGTTACAGCACAGAAAGCCGGAATCGCTGTAATAACAGCCAAGGGAAGTTATTCCAATACTTCTGCTACATGTACAATTACGGTAAAAGACAGCGTGAGCCCCGATCCCGTGCCAACGCCCGAACCTGTAAAACCTGAGCCTGTAAAAATCGAGGACAACCCTGTAACTAAAGATAGCGGAACTCCTGAAAATGTAAAACCGGCTTTTCCTGAGGTTAAAGCATATACAACGGAGAATATCAACAGTCTTGCTGTTAAATCAGGCATAGCCGCTGAGAATCTTGTTTCAGCAGATGGTCAGATCGCGATTAACCCTGTTATAGCAAAGGCCGCGCTTGAATACGTTATGTCGGACGATTCTTCAGTTACCGGTAAAACAGTAGCCACGTTCCCGATAGTTACTGCTGCGGTCTCCGATGATATGGTCGCGGCCATGGCTTTTAAGATGACAGGTGCTCAGCTTGGTGCAAAGGAAGGCAGTGTTGTAAGTGATATTACATTCATTAAGGTGCTTAAAGACGGTACAGGCGCTAAGTTTGAATATACTGCAGATGCGACAAAATATGCGGACAAGAGCTGCGTGCTAAAGAATGCGGAAGGCAAGACGCTTGCCCTCACGGATAAAATTCTTCCTGCAGAAACTTACACGTTTGTCGCATTCGTAAAAGACAATGGGAGCTTTGACTATGCATCAGCTAAGGGTGTTGTGATAGACCCGATTATGGCCGCAACAGCAGAGGCAAAACCCGCAAACAAACATTCCTCAAGCGGCTGTAACACAGGTTTAGCGGCACTTGCACTTCTTGCCCTCGTTCCCGTCATCTACCGCAGAAAGAAGTAACAGCTAACCAAACAAAGCAAAATAACAAAAGAGAGAGCCGGAGCAATCCGGCTCTCTCTTTTTATTGCCCTCACGATAGCAGGGGCAGAGGCGTTGGCAAACAGTTGGCAAACGATTGGCAAACGGTGGCAAGGGATTGGTAGGGGCAGAGGCGTTAGCAGAGGCAGAGGCGTTGAGCAATGGTTGAACGATGGTTGAACGATAGTTAGGGGCGGCGGCAAGGGATGGGCGGAAAGCACTGAAAACGGCGTGTGCCGTTGATTTTGCTTTTAAAGCCTTCCCCCTTTGTGGGGAAGGTGGCTGCGGGCGGACTTCCGCAGACGGATGAGGGGTGCTCTTGGCCTCGGTTTCGCATTTTTGCAGACGTCAAACCTGAAAACCCAAAAGTCAAAAGCACCCCTCATCCGTCAGAGCAAAAAGCATGCTCTGCCACCTTCCCCACAAAGGGGGAAGGCTTTAAGAGCAACTTCCAAACGCAACAACCAGCCGATTCGCACAAAACGTAAAAGCATCGTTTTGGCTCTCTGGCCGCACACAACGGGGGGAAGGCTTTAAGAACATTTTGCCACACTATAAGTTTTCCTTTGACTATGTTTTTTTGAATCTGTTCCGTTTGCAAAACCTTCAAGAACAAGAATAGCCCTTCACATGTCCAATTTTTACAGACCGGTGCTTCTAAAGCCTTCCCCCTTTGTGGGGAAGGTGGCTGCGGGCGGACTTCCGCAGACGGATGAGGGGTGCTCTTGGCCTCGGTTTCGCATTTTTGCAGACGTCAAACCTGAAAACCCAAAAGTCAAAAGCACCCCTCATCCGTCAGAGCAAAAAGCATGCTCTGCCACCTTCCCCACAAAGGGGGAAGGCTTTAAGAGCAACTTCCAAACGCAACAACCAGCCGATTCGCACAAATCACAAGAGTGGTGATTTGGCTCTCTGGACGCTCCTAGGGAGGGCTTTAAAAGAGCACCGGTGCATTCCATAAATCTATGTATAGCGTCAGTTCGTAATAGACATTTTTAACGTAGAAGGCTGTCATATCACTTACTGCACACTGAAGGGAACCCTTTACATTCATGCCGGCAGTTAAGAGCGGTTTTTCAAACCTACACTCTGTAGGTAAGAACTGCGTATTATTGTAGGTTTGTCAAACCCCTGTTGCAGCTTCAGCAGGACAAATAAGTTTTCAAAGTTTCCCGATGAGATTTCCGGTTAAGAGGTCTCATCGGGAAATTGTTATATTTGCGGCAATAGACAGGCTGCTGTTTATTAAAGTCCATTGACGAGCAGAGCTCTGTTTTTTTCTATACATGTAACATTTGTAAGATAAAACTACAAATCCGAGTACGCTTGTGCAATATAGACAAATTTATTCATATATGCAATAATATGACATGACTTTTTGAGCTTATGTTTATTTTTTCTGTTTGCACGGCGGCATTGTGCTCGGCGTTTTTACAGTGTTTATATATAACCGGAGGTGAACATCGTGAAAAAATATTTTGACAGTGTGTACGCAAAATCGAAAGAAAGCAAGCTTAAATCAGAGGTTGCAATGGGAGTTTTTCAGAAACTTCACGTAAACAGGGAGGGCAAACGTTTTTCAATTTTTCTCCTGCTCCTGTTGATTACGGCCTCGGCAGCCGTTTTTATGCTCATTCCTTCGCAGGCAGCGACAACGACTTACTTCGTGACCGAGGCTGGCAACGCTTCCAAAGATGGCTCAAACTGGGATAATGCTATGGGCACAGACGAATTTTTAACAAAAATCGACTATTTCAAGACATCAGGTACAGGCGATATTCAGTATGAATTTCTCCTTAAGACGGGCACTTATGCAATACCAAACGGCAGGAGCGTCTATTTGCCGAAGAACGTCAAGCTCTACGGAGGGTTCAATGGAACGGAAAATAGTTTGTCCAAAAGAAGCGACGAGAGTGTGAAAAATATGATGCTTCACCCTCTTAGCTCCGATATGGCGTCAATTATCAGCGGCGACGGAGTGAATAACTACAGTCTCATTACCGGTACGGCAGGCGCATCGTCGGATGACTCGCGCATCGACGGCTTTACAATAACATCCTGCGCGGGAACGGCAATGCTGAATACTCTGAACAGCAGCCAGACAACCGCTAACTGCACCTTTATCGGCAACAAAGAAGGGCAAGACAGCCTCAGCAGCAGCGGAGGCAGCCAATATATAATAAACTGCGCTTTCGTGGGAAATAAAACAGGCTTGGGCCGTGCGATAGTCAATCAAGACGGTAACACGCCCGTCATAGAAAAGTGTACATTCACCGGTTTTACCAATGGCGCTGTACTCAACAAAAATTGCGCCCCCGTTGTAAGAAGCTGCACATTCCGCGCCAACAGAGCGGCAAATAACGGCAGCGGCGGCGCCGTGTACAACGATGGAGCTAACGCCGTTATAGAGAGCAGCGCTTTTGTCTGCAACACAGCTTATGCGGGCGGCGGAGCGATATACAACAAAAACAGCAGCTCCGATATAAGCGCCTGCGCATTCAGCGGCAATTCCGTGACAAGCGCCGAGGGCGGAGCTATCTACAACGAAAGCAGCGCCGCTAATTTAGTAAACTGCACCTTCAGTGCCAATCCCGCCAAAGCAGGCGGCGGAGCGATATACAGTGATAAGGATTCCAAAGCGGTAATAGTCAACTGTACTCTTATGGCAAACTCCGGCGGAGCAGTTGTTTCCGAGGCAGAGGTGAAGCCTGTTATTGTAAATTCCGTATTTCGTCTTAACAACGGCGATATTCTGGGCGGCAGCGCGGACGTAAGATACTCTTTCCTTGAGGCCGGCTACCAAGGCGGGATAGGATTGCTGACAAGCGGTGAGCCAAAGCTCATAGCGGCCGATGCGAAAAGGAATGTGGTTGCTGACCCGACGGGAGCCGGCAGCTGTGATGTCCGCATATACATCATTTCCTGCGATAAGGCTAATCCAAGCTCCCTGCTCGGCGAAGGTCTTGCTGTCGGAGAGTCTGTCAGCGGCGATGTCAAAGTGCCGGAAAAAGACCAGCTCGGCAATAAGCGCAGAATAGACGTAACAGGAGTAGGTGCTTCTCCCTACTACGTGGACCTGGGAGCTTATCAATTCTCATCAAGCATAGGTGATAACACCCCGTCAGTCAGCTTAAAAATTGACAAATCCTCGCAGAGGGTGAAGAGCGGAGATTCTGTAACCGTTCTTGCCACAACAAAACCAATAAACTTCATCCGATTTGAAGTATCGTCTTCGGACGAATATGAAGTAACCTCAGAGGGCAAGAAACTGACAATAACTGCAAAGACACTAATCAGCAGTGATATAAAAGTGAGGATAACGGCAAAACATCAATTACCCGGCTCTGGAATGTGGGAGGACTTCACTCTTTTGGGAAGGACTGACATATCAGGCGATGTAATTTCACCTATAGCCGACCAAGTTTACACAGGCAGAGCTGTCGAACCTGATGTGACTGTGACAGTCGGCGGTATAAAACTAACGAAAGACGATGACTATACCGCATCATACACAAATAACATAAACCCGGGAAGAGCGACTGTCACAATAATGGGCATCGGTGACTACACAGGCACAAAATCCGTCTCCTTCACGATAAAAAACAACTGGCTCGCAAGTTCGGACATATCGTGGTACGATGAAAAGAAGCCCTCATACACCATAACAACGAACGAGCAGCTTGCAGGAATAGCCTTGCTTGTAAACAGCGGCAGCGCGGACATGATGGGCAAAACAATTACGGTATCAAGCGACATAGACCTGACAGGTGCGGAATGGACACCAATAGGGACGGAGTCCAATCCGTTCAACGGCACATTGGACGGCAAAGGCAGCAGCATCAACGGCCTTGTGACAAGCAGTGACATAAGCAATACAGGGTTTATCGGAGCCACAAACAGGGAGGCTGTAGTTCAAAACATAACAATATCCGCTGACGTAAAAGGCATGAACAACACAGCGGTGCTCGTAGGCTTGAACAACGGAACTATCATAAACTGCAAAACGGGCGGGGCATCGTCCGGCGGCCAAAACATCGGGGGCATAGCGGGACTCAACAACGGCATAATCCGATCCTGCGTATCCGAAACAAATGTAACGGGAACAGAGAACGCAGGAGGTATAGCCGGAAGCAACAGCGAAACGGTACAAAACTCCGTGTCGGCAGGAAACGTCTCATCAGCAGGCAATGCGGGAGGCATAGTGGGAAGCAACAGAGGAACGGTAAACATGACCGATGCTGTGGGAGAGACAACAGGTGCGGCAGCAGGCGGTATAACGGGATATAACGGCGGCGCCGTCAGCGGCTCAAACTGGCTTAAAGACGGCGGAGGCAGCCCGGCCGCCGGAAGCGGAACGGGTGACCCTGTCAGCGGAGACTGCGAAGGATATGATGCCGGAGAGCTGAGCGAAATGCCGACAGTATGCGTCTTACTCAACAATCTGACAATCACGTCGGACAGAAACGGCAGCTTCACCATAACCGCGGCCTCATACCCGACAACGTCCGATGCGCAAATAACGTTTGAAGCGGAAGGAGTCACATTCACGCCGCCTTCGATAAGCGCGGACGGAACGCCTAAAACAGTAAAAGCCTCGGGCGGCGCGAACAGTAGTTACACCGTTACGATAAAGAACGCAACAGGAGAGAAACTTGCAGAGTTTAAGCTGACCAACAAAGCCCCAAGAGGCGGCAACGGCGGCTGCAACAGTGGTTTCGCCGCACTCGCCGCGCTTTCGGTAATACCTGTCGTTATGAGAAGAAAGAAAAAGTAAGGCAGACAGCTCAACTTAACTAATAAAAACCAAGAGCCCCCGCCTCAAGGCCGGGGCTCTTGATGGTTTATCGGTAATTTGCACTTGTCAACATAAATTGGACATGTGATGTCTGTTTTGTTTTCAAATGTTTTTGCAAACCGGATAAATTCAAAAACTACAGTCAAAAGCTAACTTACAGTATGTGAGAACGCTTTAAGAGCAACTTCCAAACGCAACAACCAGCCGATTCGCGCAAATCACCAGAGTGGTGATTTGGCTCTCTGTCCGCTCCGAGGGAGGGCTTTGAAAGAGCACCGGTGCATTCCATAAATCCATGTATAGCGCCAGTTCGTAATAGACATTTTTAACGTAGAAGGCTGTCATATCACTTACTGCACACTGAAGGGAACCCTTTACATTCATGCCGGCAGTTAAGAGCGGTTTTTCAAACCTACACTCTGTAGGTGAGAACTGCGTATTGTTCAATTCACTTGCCTGCGTTATATGTGGTACAATAACAAAATCTGGCAATACGATTATTCCTGCCCTGTGACATGGGCAGACGGAGGTTATACAAATGGCGAAGAATATTACTCCTAAGGAACAGGATTACTCGCAGTGGTATCTCGATATTATCAAGGTGGGAGAGCTTGCCGATTACGCGCCTGTGCGCGGCTGTATGGTCGTGCGCCCCACGGGATATGCGGTGTGGGAGCTTATCCAGAAGCATTTTGACGACGCTTTTAAGGAAACCGGACATGTCAACGCATCTTTCCCCCTGCTTATACCTCAGTCATTTTTGGCGAAGGAAGCGGAGCATGTGGAGGGTTTTGCACCGGAGTGCGCCGTTGTAACTCATGCGGGCGGAGAGGAGCTTGAGGAGCCGCTTATCGTGCGCCCGACATCGGAGACTGTTATCGGACATATGTACAGTAAATGGGTGCAGTCTTGGCGTGACCTTCCTATCCTTATAAATCAGTGGTGCAATGTTATGAGGTGGGAGAAGCGTCCGAGGCTTTTCCTCCGTACTTCGGAATTTCTCTGGCAGGAGGGGCACACAGCCCACGCGTCTAAGGCGGAGGCCGTTGAGGAGACTCTCAGAATGCTTGAGGTTTACCGCACAATTATGACTGATTATCTCGCACTTCCCGTCGTCCCCGGCGAGAAGACGGAGGGAGAGCGTTTCCCCGGAGCGGATAATACATACACCTGCGAGACTATGATGAGCGACAAGAAGGCTCTTCAGGCCGGTACGAGCCACTATTTGGGGCAGAATTTCGCCAAGGCTTTTGAGATTCAGTTCCAGAATAAGGCGGGCGAGATGGAGTTTGCTTATACCACGAGCTGGGGTGTGTCCACACGCCTTATCGGCGCGCTTATTATGACTCATTCGGATAACGACGGGCTTGTACTGCCGCCGCGTATCGCACCGACAAAGGCTGTTATTATGCCGATATCCACAGATGCGGCAAAGCTTGACGAGACTATTATACCGAAGGCGAACGAGCTTCAGTCTGTTTTGAATAAGGCTCTCGGCGGAAGGTTTGTTCAGGTTGATACTCAGTTCCATCTGCGTCCAGGAGATAGGTTCTTCTACCATTTGCAGAAGGGCGTGCCGCTTCGTTTGGAGCTCGGAGAGAAGGAGTTTGCGGCGGAGAAGCTGCGTGTGGTGCGCAGGGACACGGGCGAAAAAATGGATATTGCCTGGGCCGATGCCGCGGCTGCGATTCCCGCTCTGCTTGATGATATTCAGAATTCGCTTCTTGAGAAGGCGCGCGCTTTCCGTCTTGCCAATACGCGCAAAGCCTCCGATATGGATGAGTTTAAGGCGGTAGTGGAGAGGGACGGCGGTTTTGTGGATGTCTATTTCTCCGGCACGAAGGAAGACGAGAAGGCTATAAAAGAGGCTACGGGAGCCACTCCGAGGTGTTATCCCACAGAGTGGGACGGCGATACCGGAAGATGTTTCTATACGGGCAAAGAGGGAGCAAGAAGAGCTCTGTTCGCTAAGTCTTATTAACCGCTTTGCGGGTTTTTCCCGCTCTGCTGTTTTCTGTTTTTATTAGCCCCTGTATTGTAAGAACCCCCAAAGCGCGAGTGTCTCCGCTTTGGGGGTTCTTTTTAGCTTGGGTTTCGGCTGTCCGAGTCCTACCAGGGAACTCCGAGCACGAAGTGCGGGAGGGCAAGGACTACTTTGGGAATGTATGCCGTTATCAGGAGCACCGGTATCCAGCAGAGAACCATGAACCAGAGGGCCGGTTTCATTATCTCGTTTATGGGCGCGCCCCCTACTCGTCCGCTTAGGTAGAGAACAGGCGCCGCAGGCGGTGTGATGCAGCCGAGAGCCGTGTTGACTCCGACGACGGCGGCGTAGTGGACGGGGTTGAATCCGAGTTCCGTGATTATGGGCATGAGTATCGGCGTTGTGAGAACGACGACGCTTATGTCGTCCATGAGCATTCCCATGAGAACGAGGAATACGTTGATCATGAACATGATGACCCAGGGATTTTCGGAGATTGAGTAGAAGAGGTGGAGTACGCGTCCGGGAAGGTCTTCAAGTATGTAGAGGCGTGAGAGCATGGAGACGGAGTAGAGCATTACCATGATAACGCCTGTCGTGATGGAGCTTTCGACCACGATGTTGAAGAAGCCCTTCCAGTCAAGCCCTTTGTAGATGTACATGCCTACCGGTACGCAGTAGAGAACGGCCACGGCAGAGGCTTCCGTTGTTGTCATAACTCCGCCGTAGATGCCGCCTAATACCATGATAGGCATCAAGAGCGCCGGGATGGCTATGCGTCCGCGTTTTGCAAAGAGTTCCAGACGCTCTTTGCCTGACCTTTTTTGGGCGACAAATACTTCTTTGTTATTGCGAAGCAGCCAAACGTTTACTATGCTTAGCAGGATAATGGTGATTATTCCGGGCCCTACGGTGGAGAGGAAGCAAGAGAGCACAGAGACGCCGCTTATCCATGCGAAGATGATGAGAGTTGCGTTAGGCGGTATAAGGAGTCCGAGCAGGGATGCGTTTGCCATGAGCGCGCATGCGTGTCCCATAGGGTATCCGCCTGACTTGAGGCGGGGGAACATTATGGCTCCGATGCAGGACAGCGTAGCGCACGCAGCGCCGCATATTGATCCGAAAACGGCGCAGGATACTACTGCTACGATTCCGAGTCCGCCCTTGATGTGACCGACGAATACGTCTACCACATCTATCATTTTTTCAGCGATTTTGCCTCGCTCCATGATGCCGCCCGCAAGTATGAACATTGCTATGGCTATGAGCGATACGGAGTTCATCTGTGCAAATCCGTATGGGAGCAGCTGTGTCGCCTGGTATCCGGCTCCGCCGACTCCTCCGAAGAAGATCAGCCATGCGCAGGACGCCATGAAGCTGACAGGAACGGGAACTCCTATAATAAGCGTGCATATAAGTATTACCAGAGCTATGTATATCATGCTTCTGCCCCTCCTTTAACAAGTGCTTTGCCTGCGCGTACCATATCCCAGAAGAAGTAGTAGGACATGGAGAGAAGTCCCAGGAATATTGAAAGGTAGGCCGTCCAAAGCGGTATGCGCCATGCCACTGTCTTGGGGATTGCGATTCCGGTACCGAGCGGTCCGGAGAATCCGAACATGAAGAAGTCGTAGCCATACCACGTGAAAAGGAGGGTAACTCCGAGTGTGATTATGGTTCTGATAAAGATTATGAGTCTTTTGAGTATGCTTTCCTTCATGTAGGATTGTATCAGGTCGGCGGATACGTGAGTGCCCGCAAACGCGCCGTAGCCCGCTCCCATGAAGTAGAGCCAGAAGGCGAATATTTTTATCCATTCCTCATATCCGTAGAGGTCCATTTCGAGCACGTAGCGCATTATTGTCGCGGCGCTTATGATCACAACAAGCAGTACTGACATTACAAAACATACTATTGAGTAGAAACTGACGGTTATCTTGTCGAAAATATTTTCAGGTTTTCTTACGGCAAGTTCATCCTGGTCATCCGCAACATTACTTACAGTTTCGCATGTGTTTGACATAGGGAAAACTCCTTTCCTCAATACACTATTCCGGCCTTGCGGCAGGAGTCCTATCTTGATATACGCATTTGGGTACACGTATACAAATTTAGTGGCTTGGGGAATTTTTATTCGAGTTTTCTTGTGGTTGTTATTTGGAGGTGTCCGTTTTCGTCGGGGAATAGTTCGTTGCAGGTGTACATCAGGCCCGTTTTGCACGATGGTGTGCAGCAGCAGAAGAATGCAGCGGGCTGATTGGTGTCAAGTCCGGTGATTTTGTGTCTCAGCCTTGTTTTAGGCGTTGTTACTGCCGATGCGGAGATAGATATTTCCTTGATGGCGGATGGCGACGGATATTTGCTTTCGCTTTCGTTTCTGGGCTGCGTCATTGAGTCCGCGTAGCGTATGAATAGGTTGCCGCGCCATATTTCGGCCGGTTCTGAAGCAAAGGAGGCACGAGTCATGAATGGGAAGTGCACATCAGATGATACCGTTCCCAGAAGGGGAACGACGATGAGAAGCAGGGATATAAGGGTTTTCACCATAAGAGATTTAGCTTTTCTCACAGCCATTCACCTCCGCTAAAAAATATCCCTATTTGCCTACGCAGAAATCGCCGAATATGCGTTCTATCAAATCTTCCGTCGGGTCTATGCCGAGTACGGAAGCAAGCGAAGCGCGCGCGTCCGCAATGCAGGAAATTGTGACGTCATCGCCTTCGGACTTGTCCAGTGACTTTTTTGCCGCAGAAAGAGCGATTGCCGCCGCCTGAACTCCATTCATCTGTCTGGCTGTAACCGCATATCCTCCGTTTAGCTCTCCGACGGAAGTGAATTCTTTGACTATGCGGTCTTTCAGTTCTTCTATGCCGCAAGAGTATTTTGATGATAGATACACTATACCACTTTTGTCTGAAATGTGATTGAGTATTTTTGTGTTATTGTAAAACGGAAGGTCGTTTTTGTTCATTATTACAAGGTGCTTTTTTAACTTTATGTCATTAAGGAGAGCTGTCTCCTCTTCTGATATCGGCTCGGATGAGTCGAGAACAAGCAGACAGAGGTCAGCTTCCTTCATAAAAGCGCGTGACCTCGTCACACCGGCGGATTCGACTATGTCGTCTGTCGCCCTGATGCCTGCGGTGTCGATGAATCTTATCGGCACTCCCATGTGAATAACGGTTTCTTCTATGTTATCCCTTGTCGTTCCAGGCACTGAGGTAACTATAGCCCGCTCTTCGCATAGCAGGGCGTTGAGCAGCGAGGATTTTCCGACGTTTGGTTTCCCTATTATTGCCGTTTTTATTCCTTCGCGGAGAGCCATGCCGGTCTTGCATTTTTTTTGCAGTTCGTTTCCGCACGAAATTAGTTCTTCTATCGTTTCGGATGCGGCTGTGCGTGTGATGAAGCCTTCATCCTCTTCGGGGAAGTCGAGGTTGACTTCGAGTTTTGCTGCAAGTTCTGTCAGTTTGCCCAAAAAATCTTTTATTTCCGCGGAGAATTTCCCTTGCAGAGTTCTGTTTGCTGCGGTAAGGGCCTCGTCGCTTTTTGCGCGGATTATTCCGAGTACGGATTCCGCCTGAGCCAAGTCCATGCGTCCGTTTGTGAATGCTCTTCTGGTAAATTCTCCGGGGTGGGCTGTTCTTGCCCCCCGTGCGCAGAGTTCTTCGATACATCTTTGAGCCGCAAGTGAGCCTCCGTGGCAGTGTATTTCAACGCTCTCTTCGCCTGTGTAGCTTTTGTTTTCTTCAAAGCGGACGGCCAGGACTTCGTCAAATATTTCTCCGTCGGATGTGAGTACCTTGCCGAGCGCCATGTGGCGCGGCGGGTATTGGGAGAGCTTCATGCGCGAGCTAAAGACACTGTCCGCCAGCGACAGAGAGCCTTTTCCCGATAGTCTGACTATAGCAATGCCGCCTTCGCCCCATGCTGTGGCGAGGGCTGTTATTATATCTTCCATTTATTTTCCCTCCGGCTGCGGGGTTATCTGATATATCTGCGCGCCGTGTATTATAAGGGATTTTGCTCACTTTGTCACAGGCGGAGCGGAAGATGTCTTTTAAAAGGGGGCTCTGTTACATTCCTGTTACACTTCATGCACACTGTTGTTACTATCTTTGCAATATACTTGCGGTATCTGGATTATCGGGAGGAATAAGATGAAAAGGTTTGCCGCCGCTCTTTTTATGATTTTCTCATTGTTTGTGTCCCCGTTATTTGCGGGGCCTATCGTTATGGACGGTTCCACTACAGTGCTTCCTTTCGGGCAGGCTGCCGCGGAGGAATTTATGAAGCTGAATCCCAAGGTTAAGTTCTCTGTGTCAGGCACGGGAAGCGGAAACGGTTTTAAATCTCTATCCGACGGGAGCGCTCATATAGCGAACTCCTCGCGTTTTATCAAGGATAAGGAGATTGCGGCATGTATGGCTAATAAGGTGTACCCCGTTCCTTTTGCGGTTGCACTGGATTGTCTGGTGCCCGTCGTGCACCCTTCAAATCCCGTTAAGTCGCTGACGCGTGATCAGCTTCGCGATATGTACTCGGGCAAGATCCGCAATTGGAAGGAAGTCGGCGGAAAGGATTCCCCAATGGTGGTTATAGGGCGTGATACAAGTTCCGGTACGTACGGCACGTGGCAGGAGATGATTTTGGACAGGGGCGGAAAGACGAGGGTGACGCCCCGCGCTCAGGTTGCGTCCTCAAGCGGAGCAATGATGGCAGCGGTGATGCAGAATAAGAATGCTATAGGATACGAGGGTATGGGATATATAAGCAAGTCTGTGAAGAAAGTCGCCGTTGACGGAGTTATGGGGACGGCTTCGACCGCACGGAACGGAAAGTATCCGCTCGCACGTTATTTGTATATGTTTACGAACGGCTGGCCCGAGGGTGAGCTTATGGATTTTATGAGCTTTATGCTGGGCAGGTCGGGGCAGAAATTGGTTAATGAGAGCGGCTTTGTCTCGCTTCAGGATATAAAGTAGCGCGAATTTTGCGTCCTATTCGGAGAGGGTGGTTATAAATGGCGCAAGCAGCAGAGAGGGTGCTTCGTTCGGGTTTCGGCGGCAGAGGAGACCGTGTTATGTCGCGGGTTGTTTTCTCTGTCTCGATGGCGGGGATTCTTCTCATGGTTTTTATACTCGGTTTTCTCGTGTATAACGGACTGCCTGTTCTGAAAGAATCGGGATTTAAGGAAATTTTTACAAGTTCGGATTGGTATCCAGTTGAGGAACCGCCCGCGCTGGGAATGGTTTCTCTTATAGCGGGAACTTTCGCAGCCACGATTTTGTCGAGCCTTCTTGCTCTTCCCATAGCATTATCGCTTGCGGTTTTTACGGCGGAGATCGCACCGAAGAGGATGAGGGGTTTTGTTAAGGTTTTGCTTGAGCTTTTGGGTTTTATTCCCTCTATCGTTCTGGGGTTTCTAGGAATGATGATAGTCGCGCCTTGGATGCAGGATACGTTTAATATTGCCACAGGGCTGAATCTTCTGAATGCGTCCGTTCTTTTGGGCTTTCTTGTTGTGCCGGTGGTTGCCTCTCTTTCCGAGGAGGCTCTTACGGCTGTTCCCAGGGAGCTTCGCGACGCTTCTTATGCGTTGGGTGCGACAAGATGGGAGACTACGCGCAAGGTTGTTATTCCGTACGCATTGCCGGGAATAGTTTCTTCCGTGCTTTTGGGGGTTATGAGAGCTTTGGGTGAGACTATGGTGGTACTTATGGCTGCGGGCGGAGCCGCCATTGTGCCTCATGTGCTTACGGATCCGATACGTCCGCTTACTTCGACGATAGCCGCTGAAATGGGCGAGACCCCGGTAGGGAGCACTCATTATCACGCTCTGTTTTTTGCGGGGCTTGTGCTTTTGATTATTACTCTTCTCATAAACTTGGCTTCTTTTTATGTTGAGAATAGGGGGAAAAATAAATGAGCCGTACAAGCAGGAGAAAGTTGTCCGACAGGGTTATGAGCGCGCTCTTTTATATATCCGGTCTGCTGCTTGCTCTGTCTCTGTTCTGGGTCGGCGCTTTTCTTTTCAAAGAGGGCTGGCAGGTGATTTCTATAGAATTTTTAACCGAGCCTCCCAAGGACGGTATGACTTCAGGCGGTATTTTGACGCCCCTTGTGGGGACTGTGCAGCTTGTTTTTGTCTCTATGCTGACTGCCATTCCCGTCGGGATTATGACGGGGCTCTATTTTGCCGAGTATTCAAAGGACGGTCTTATGACGAAGATTCTGAGAATATCGATAAGGTCGCTTGCGGGAGTTCCGTCTGTTATATACGGGCTTTTCGGACTTTCGCTATTTGTCATTTTTATGAATTTCGGCTCTTCGATGCTTTCCGCCGGTCTTACTTTGGGCTGTCTCTCTCTCCCTCTTATCGTTACGGTGTCCGAGCAGGCTTTTCTTGCTGTACCGCAGGATTATAGGGATGCTTCCTACGCGCTGGGCGCAACAAAACGCCAGACTATACTTAAGGTCGTTCTTCCTTCAGCCGCTTCGACTATAATAACAGGAGCTATTTTGGCGATAGGGCGGGTTGCAGGAGAGACGGCGCCTATAATGTTTACGGGAGCGGCATATTTTGCACCGGAAATAGCAAAGAGTGTATTCAGCCAGGTGATGGCTCTTCCGTATCATATATATGTACTTGCGACGGCTTCAACCGATCTTGAAGCGACAAGGCCAATTCAGTACGGCGCGATACTTGTGCTTATTGGGTTTGTTCTGGGAACGAGCGCGATAGGTGTTATAGCCAGAGCCAGACTTTCACGCAGCAGCGGGAGGTAGAGTAATGAGTGAGGTTGTTTTTGAAAAGCAGATAAAGACGGAGGGGCTGGATCTTTTCTACGGAAAGACCCAGGTGCTTAAGAATATATCTTTTGATATCGGACGCAAGACCGTGACCGCCTTTATAGGCCCTTCGGGCTGCGGCAAGAGCAGTTATTTACGCTGTCTTAACAGGATGAATGATTTTATCCCCATAGCCAGGGTTACGGGGACGATAGAGCTTGAAGGCGAGAATATTCTTGCTCCCGAGACAGATGTTATCGCGCTCAGGCGCAGGGTGGGCATGGTTTTTCAGAAGCCGAACCCCTTTCCAATGTCAATTTACGAAAATATTGCCTACGGGCCGCGCCTGAACGGTGTCACAAACAGGGGAGAGCTCGACGGTATTGTCGAGAAGAGTCTCAGAGGAGCTGCTTTGTGGGACGAGGTTAAGGATAAGCTGAACAGTTCCGGCACAGGGCTTTCGGGAGGGCAGCAGCAGAGGCTCTGTATTGCGAGAGCGACTGCGACACAGCCGGAGGTTCTGCTTATGGACGAGCCGACAAGCGCGCTTGACCCTATGTCCACAGCCAGGATAGAGGAGCTTATAAGGGAACTCAAGAGTCAGTATACCGTTGTTATAGTGACTCACAATATGCAGCAGGCAGCCAGAATTTCCGATTACACGGCGTTTTTCCTTACAGGAGACCTTGTTGAATACAGCAAGACGACAAAGATGTTTACCTCTCCGGCAGATAAGAGGACAGAGGATTATATTTCGGGAAGATTCGGCTAGGCGTCATCTTTATTTCGTTTTTTGTCATACAATATTAAAAAATCGGAGGGAATGTTATGGATTCTATAAATACACGCAAAAGACTTGAAGCTGACCTTGAAGAGCTTAAAAGGATGATTTTCAGAATGGGGCGGATGTCCGCAGAGTCTCTTGAAAAGGCGGTGTGGGCGCTTAAAAACAGAGATGTGACAGCGGCCAAGGAAGTTCTCGAAACGGACGATATGATAGATGATTTGGAAGACCTTATAGATAACGGCTGTATGGAGTTTGCGGCGCGCTACCAGCCTCTCGGCGAGGATTTGCGCGTTATCACGTCGATGATGCACATGGCGGTTGACCTTGAGAGGATAGGGGATTACGGCGGAAATATCGCCAAGGTTGCGATAGAGCTTGCGTCCAAGGAGCCTATTAAACCACTTATCGATATTCCGAATATGGTGGAGCAGATTAAGCGCATGATGGATATGTCTCTTTCCGCTATGGATATGCGGCTTCCCGATAAGGCGACAGAGGTGTTCCACATGGACGATGATGTTGACGACCTTGAGAAGCAGATAATGAGGGAACTTTTCCTTATGGTGATGGAGAAGCCGGAGAGAATAGAGCAGGCGTTTCAGCTTATGAATGTATCCCGTACTCTCGAGCGCGCGGGCGACCATGTTACAAATGTGGCGGAGAGAGTCGCTTATATGTATACGGGGCAGACGGTGAGGGCTTCACAGTATAGGAGAAAACGCGAAGCGTAGGGGGTGTCGTCTTGGATGATAAGATTCTCATAGTGGACGATGAGGAGAGTATTGTTGATTTTTTAGGCAGAGCTTTGCGCAGAAGCGGTTATAAGACGATTTGCGCATATAACGGCGATGATGCTCTGCATCTGATAGAGGAAGAACTTCCCGACCTTGTTATTCTCGACCTTATGCTCCCTCTTATGGACGGCTGGGAGGTTTGCCGCAGGGCTAAGTCAGGTGAGCGGACAAAGAATATTCCCATACTTATGCTGACAGCAAGGTCCTCTTCCGAGGATGTTGTGCAGGGGCTGGACCTCGGTGCGGACGATTATATGAGAAAACCTTTTCCTTTGGACGAGCTGCTTGCGAGGGTGAGAGTGCTGCTCAGAAGGAATCTCTCGGAATCTGTTTCAAAGATAATAACAGAGGGTGAGCTGCGCATTGATATCGGTGAGAGAGAGGCTTTTCTTCGCGGAGCTTCTCTTGATTTGAGCCCTATGGAGTTTGATATACTGGAGCTGCTTACGAGAAGAATGGGGCATACTGTAAGCCGCGACGAGCTGCTAAAAAAGATATGGGGCATGAGCGGCGATACGAGGACTGTCGATGTACACATTTCCCGCCTGCGCAAAAAATTGGACGACGGTTTGTCGCCCTCACTCTCGGCTCAGACACTGAGGGGACGGGGATACCGCCTGGCTTGGGAGGATAGAGAACCATGTTCAGAGGAATGACCATAAGGAAGAAAATAGTCGTACTTATAACGACGGCCGTCTTAATCGTTGCACTTGCTACATGGGGGCTTATTTACCGTGCCGAACGCAGCAGGCTTATAGAGATAAACAATGATATGCTTACCCGCTATCTCACCGCATTTTCCGATACTGCCGAGAAGGATGGGATAAACGGAGTCTCAGATTCCTTCCAGATGTGGGGAAAGGCGTATCCCGAGGGCAGAATTACCGTTATCAATGCGGATGGAGATGTTGTTTTTGACAGCAAAGCCAACACTGCGGAGCTTGATAACCACTATAAGCGTCCGGAGGTGGTCGGCGCTTTCGCATCAGGAATCGCCTCGGAGCTTAGATACAGTAAGACTCAGGGACAGTGGGTAAATTACAAGGCTCAGAAGGTTATTCTGCCGGGTCAAGAGGGCGGAGCCGCTGTTGTCGTGCGCCTTTCTTTTCCCGTAGAGGATCTGAAAGGTCTCCGTTGGGCCGTTGGAAAGAATTTTGTTTACTCGCTTGAAATTCTTCTGATACTGCTGTGGGGCGGCGCGTACTGGATGCTGCGCGTTATCATGAAGCCGCTTTCGTCCATAAGCAGAGCCGCCGAAATAATCGCCGCGGGCGGAGCCGCAAGGTTTCCTATTACGGAGGATCCTCAGATACAGAGCCTTTCAAACGCTCTGAATTCTATGTCCGATTCTCTTAAACTGAGCGTGAAAGAGGCTCAGGAGCGCAAGGAAGAGATAGCCGCGCTTGTTGCTGTGCTTCCGATCGGACTGATACTTATCGACGATGACAGGAAGATAAGGTACATGAATTTGGCTGCGTCAGAGCTATGCGGTTTCGGAGAGAGTATTCCGGCAAGGGGCGCTTCCGTTGAGATTATTCTTCCCTGCGAGGATATGTGCCGTATGCTTGACCGTGAGGACGGAGCTGCAATGGTGACTATTAAGCGCGGAAGCGGCATGAAGATAGAGATGACAACTCTTACGATATCAAGGGGACGTCTCATTGTTATGCAGGACTTTACGGAAAAGACGAAACTGGAAGAGGCACGGCGCGATTTCTTCATAGACGCGGGGCACGAATTTCAGACTCCGCTCACAGTGATAAGAACAGGGCTTGAACTGCTGAAAGTCGGCGATACTATCAAAAACGACGAGGATATCAAAAGTATTGACAGCATGATAGGCCAGCAGGAGCGCATAACGAGGCTTGTAGACGACCTTCTCTTCCTTGTGAGGCTCGATGTTGACCCTCTTGCAGCGGGACAGGAAGCTTTTTCTCTCTCTTCCCTCTGTTCGGAAGTTGTTTCGGACGTTAAGAATCTCCCGAATCTGAACGGAATAGTATTGGAAACCTCAATCCCTGAAAATATAGGTTCTGTGAATGGGCGGTACGAGGATGTCAGGCGCGCTCTCTTCAATGTTATGGAAAACAGCGTCAAGTATGTGGCTTCCTTCAGGAAAGAGGGCGGGCGGATAAACTTATCAGTTAAAGATACGGGGAGTGTATTTGAAATAGTCACAGACGATAACGGCCCCGGTATTCCGGAGGGCAACGAGTCGATAATATTTGAGAGGTTTCGCCGCGGAGACCACGCCAGAGCCAGAAACGGCAAGGGTCCGGGAGGCTACGGACTGGGGCTTTCCATATCACGCAGAATTGCAGAACGTCACGGAGGCAAGCTTGAGCTTGCCGAGTCGAAACTTGGAGGAGCGTCGTTCAAACTGACTCTGCCGAAAGCATAAAACAGATAATTTCAATGACGCCTGTGAATTTGCACGTAAGAAACAGTATAAAATACAGAGGAAAGTCTGACGGCTTCCCTCTGTATTTTTATTTCGGAGAGCCTCATATAGACTCTTTTGACGCTTGCCCGCATATTTTTTCATTTTACCAGATCTTCTGTTTTGTATGCGGAATATCCTTCGTAATAATAGCTGTGGTCAATACCCTTCATATAAACTTCGGCATCCTCAGTCTTTGCGGTTAGGGCTTTTTGCAATAAGACTTTAATCTCCACATCTTTAATGGGGCTGCGATCCATTGCCAAAAGATAATCATTTTTATCAACAAGGCTCCATTCTACCACGAATTTTATCTCTTGCTTCAGAATAAGGTCCAACCATATTCTTGTGCTTCTTCCGTTTCCCTCTCTGAACGGGTGGGCGATGTTCATTTCCACGTACTTTTCTATAATTTCGTCAAAATTTGACTGAGGCATCTTTTCAATGTGATCCAAAGCTGACTGTAAGTACATAACCGGAGCAAAGCGAAAGCTTCCTTTGGAAAGGTTGACTTTGCGAATTTCTCCGGCAAAGCTGTAGATGTCACCGAATAGCCGCTTGTGTATTTTTACCAAAGCATCAACTGTGCCGGGCTGTAATTTGCTTAAAGCACCGCTTGTAAAAAGTTCTGCCGCTTTTTCTTTTGTGATTTTCTCTTCAACCTTTGCCAATTCCGCAGAATCGGTTATACCGAGCATATTTTCCAAGGCCATACCGAATCACTCCGATTCTTATGTCGTCTGTTTATTCTCTTTACAGCTCAAAAAGTTTCAGCGTGGCTTCGCTCTCTTTTTTGCCCAACATGCTTCCCGCAACAAAAATTATCGCCGCAATAACGAGTGTCGGAACAATGGGTGTTGTTCCCATTATTGAGAATTTGGAAATGTTGAAGAAGAAGAACGATGCGCAGCCCGCTGCCATTGAGAGCATTGCCCCTGTGGAGTTTGCGCCCTTCCAATATAGCCCGAATAGAGTGGGGCAGAGGAACACGGCTTCAAGTCCTCCGAATGCGAAGAGGTTTATCCACACCAGGAGCGAAGGCGGATTCATAGCGGCAAAGAACACTATTATTCCGACAACGCCCGTGACGATAACGCTCATGGAACGAACCTTTTTCGGCGTGAGTTTTGCCGCGTCGTTTTTTGCTATGTAGTGGAAATAGAGGTCTTTTACTATGGCCGCAGAGCACATTATAAGCATCGAGTCAACGGTGGACATAATAGCGGCAAGCGGCCCCGCGATAAAGATTCCGGCCCAGAACGGGGAGAGTAATTTCAGCGTGATGGTCGGTACGGCAAGGTCGCCTATTTCGATTCCGGGAATGACCGCGCGCCCCATGGCTCCCACGAGGTGCATAGAGAGCATCGTGAAGCCTACCGCGAATGTGCCTATTATCATCGCGTTGTGCATGGATTTTGAATCCTTATATCCCAGGCATTTCTGTGTGGTCTGGGGAAGTCCCAGAATACCGAACCCGACAAGCACCCAGAACGAGAGTATAAAGGGCTTCGGAATACTGTCCCCCGCTCCGTGCGGAGTGAGCAGTCCCGGGTCTATGGCGTAGAGTTCGGACATTATGCTTGAAACGCCGCCTCCCGCTGCAATGACAGCGGTGAGGATTGCGAGCGAGGCTACTATCATCATTATTCCCTGAATCATATCCGTAAGCACAACAGCGCGGAATCCGCCGACAGTTGTGTATATGATTACTGTGAGCCCGAATATCAAAAGTCCTGCCTGATATGAGTATCCCGTGATAGACTCAAAGAGGCGGGCTCCGCCGATGAATTGGGCGAGCATGGAGGCCATGAAGAATACAAGGAGCGCGACAGATGCGAGAATGACCACAGCGTCGCTGCTGTATCTGGCGCGGAGAAAGTCCGTAATGGTGACTGCTTTTGTTCTTCTCGCTATGATGGCAAATCTTTTGCCGAGCACTCCCAATGTAAGAAATGCGGTCGGAACCTGTATCATCGAGAGGAGTATCCAACCGAGTCCCAGTTTATAAGCTACGCCGGGCCCTCCGACAAAGCTGCTTGCGCTGGTGTAGGTTGTAATAACCGCCATTGCAAGAACGAATCCGCCCATGGAGCGGCTGCCCAGAAAATATTCTTCCATAAAACCGATTGTGTCGGTCTTTTTGCCCGCCGTTTTATTGCCCCACACAGCTATGCCCATTATGAAGATGAAGTACATAACGAGCGGAAATATCATTGCGATACGTTCAGTCATTTTTTTGTCCCTCTTCGTCCAGAGGCAGATCTTTGAAGAAGAGCCTCACAACAATCCAAAGCACCACAGATATGCCTATGTAGCCCGCAATGCAGCTATAAAAAAACCATTCCGGAAAGCCGAATACATACCTGTACTGAGACGGATCTTCCCCGAAACCGTACGCCGAGATGTACCACCATGCAAAAAAGAGCAGGTAGAGTCCGAGGACAATACAAGTTTCCTTTGTCGTAGTTCTTACGTGTTCCCTGTTTGCCAAAATTGTTCCCTCCGTAGAATACTGACTTTTTTGATGCGTAGTGAGTAATTATAAACTATGAAGCTGAAAATCAAAAGTGCGGCTGTGTAATAACACAAAAAATTTGTGGCAAAACGGAATATTTAGAGCTATTATATTGTGATGGAACGTCTGACTGTGCGTGGATGCGCGGCCTTTATTTCCTTTGTGCGCACCGGGAGCAGTTCGGGTGTTCTGCGTTTGAGATAAAAACAGACTAAAGAAAGCGGTGTTGTCATGGATATGTTAGAGGCTATTGCCAAAGGCAGAGAGGTTTTGGGCGAGAATCTCTGCAAACTTCTTTCAAATCACGGTTTTATCGCGGAATACGCAAAGGACTCCGAAACCGCTCTTGCCGCAGCCCTAAGAATAATAGAGGACGGCGCGTCGGTCGGAGTGCCGGGCAGTGTAACGATACGCCAGATTGGGCTGATAGACGCACTTAAAAAACGGGGCTCCGAGGTTTATGTGCATTGGGATCCGAATCTGAAACCGGAAAATAAAAAAGCGAGGTTCCTTGAAGAGCTGACAGCCGACTGGTTTGTGATGAGCACCAACGCGCTCTCTCTCGACGAGGGTGTGTTTGTGAATATTGACGGAACGGGCAACAGGCTGGGCGCTATGTCTTGGGCTCCGGGACGTCTGCTCATAATTGCGGGAGTGAACAAAATTACGCCCGATACGGCATCCGCTCTTAAAAGAGTGAGAGATATAGCGACACCCCCGAATGTTATAAGGCTGGGCGGCAAAACTCCCTGCGCCTCGGCGGGGCATTGTATGAACTGCTCGTCCCCGGACAGAGTGTGCCGAGTAGTGACTATGCTGGAACGCCCTCCGATAGGAAGAGAGTGTCACGTTATAATAGTGGGGGAAGAGCTGGGGTATTAAAAAAAAGGCCCGTGCGTTACTGCACGGGTCTTAAAATTATGAGCTTGCCGCCTGTTATTTTTTCCGGCAATGCGGTGATTGTGACGGGAGTGACCTTTCTTTCATCGGGAAGTATGAAGGGCAGGGGTTCTTTGTCTCTTATCGGTACGCTCTTCGCAGAGGCAATCTCGGCTGCGATGGTCTCTGCCTCAGCTTCACCGTAGGTTATCGCGCCATGTTTTGAGTCTCCCTGTCCGACTTCGGCGCTGAAAGCCGCTTCCTGCGGACTTCTTGAGTTCCACCCGCTTGCTGCGGATACGAATATGGCAGTTTTTGTCCCGTGCTTTTTTATTTCAGCCTTTATCACCCAATTTCCGGGCACTCTCTTGTGGTCTATGATGAGGAAAATATCACCGGAGCCGAATTTATCCCATATTCGCGGAGAATTACGGGTTTCTTCTGCGAGGAGCGAAACGGCCGAGACTGCGAGCAGTTTGCATTGACGAATTTCATTTGCTCTGTAGGCCGGTTTTGTTGCTATTCTGTAGCCGAAAAAGATGACGGAAGCCGCGACAAGCACCGCGAATATAAATGCGGTTATCTTCTGAAAAATCCGGAAAAAGGTGCCCCTTTTTTCTGACATATATTTCTCACGTACTTTCATGTTTGATGTGAGTACACATTATACTCCTGCCCATGTGCTCTGTCAGACAGGAAAGTGCTGATTCGGGGCAAAGTGTGCCGGTGTGAAGCTTCTTGATGCTTAACGACATCTGCACGCCCCGTTTCGCCGCTTTGCTTATACTTGCGGCGAGAGGCAAAATATCAAATAAAATGTTAGAATTACTGCGGGCGGTGAATATTATGGGTAAAGAAATTGTTCGCGACGAGCTTTGGCTTTTCAGCTCGATCACAAAATGGATATTTTTTGCGATAGCCACAGGGATTATCGTCGGTTCCGCTGCGGCGGGCTTTTTGCATGTTCTTGAACGTTCCGTTGAGTTTGTCAATTCCCTCGGAGTCTGGCACTATCTGCTGATCTTCCCAGGACTTCTCGCAAGTTATCTTTTGGTTCATCTGCTTACGAACGGGCAGAAGGTTGACGTTGAGGAAGCCATACATGAGAATGCGGGAGCCGTGAGTTTGAAGGCTATTCCCGTGCGCCTGCTCTCTACGGTGATTACTATCGCATCAGGCGGTTCCGCAGGTAAAGAGGGGCCATGTGCTCAGATAGGCGCGGGGATAATGTGCGCCGTAGCGCGTATTCTTAAGCTGGATGACCATGATATGAAAATGCTTGTGATATGCGGCACCGCTTCGGGAATTTCCGCCGTTTTCGGCACTCCTATCACGGGAGCCATTTTCGGCGTCGAGATTCTTTATGCGGGGCAGATGTTTTATGATGCACTGATACCGGCAATGATCGGCGGTATTATTTCCAGTATGACCGCGGCGTACTGGGGTGCGGGGCATTTGCCCGAATTTATGATAGGGATTCCGGACCTTGCTCCGAATATGATACTTCTTTCAATCGCTTCCGGCGTTTATTTCGGCGTAGTATCTATGCTGCACATAGAGTGTCTGCACACTGTCAGAAAAGTTTTTCACACTATCGAGGCTCCTGAGTGGAGCAAACCGCTTATAGGCGGCGGAGTGCTGCTTTTGATGAGCATTGTTTTCGGCACTCACTATCTGGGACTCGGAGATGAGGTGATAGCCGATGCCGTTAACGGAGAGAGTGTGCCGCTTTTTGCCTTTATTCTCAAGTCCTTCGCTATGGCTGTCACCTTCGGATGCGGCGGAAACGGCGGAGTGTTGACTCCTACTCTGTTTGTGGGAGCGGCTTCGGGTTCTTTTCTCGCGTCTGTTCTCGGACTTGATAAAGCAGTGTTCAGTGCGCTGGGGCTCGTTGCGGTTCTTGCCGGAGCCACGAATACACCCATAGCGTCAACGGTGCTTGCGATGGAGCTTTTCGGTTCCGCAGTTGCTCCTTTTGCCGGAATAGCCTGCGCCGTCTCTTATGTTATCACTGGGCACAGAAGTTTATACCCGGGACAGCTCATGCTTCGCCCAAAGGCAAGAACCTTTGTGCTGAAAACCAATGCGGAGGGTGAGAGCTCGTTCGTCAGCCGTTTTGACGGGGTTTCCATAGGCAAGCTCATCAACTTCCACGTCAGAGAGGCAAAAAAGAGAATAATTGACAGGAAAAAACTAAAGATAGGCGGAAGATAAAATATGAGCACGCTAAAGAAAAAATCTGCGAGAGAGTTTATAAACAGGGCGCTTACGGTTGTCTCTCTGCTCTTCCTTATGATGTGGGCGTGGAGATATTTTGGCCCGGGCGGAGAGGAAGTGCGCGCCAAAGGCGGCGCCGAGGCCGCCAAAATAGGCATGAGCTTTGCCGATTTTATATGGATAGGCATAGCCGTATCCTGCGGAGGTTATCTCTTGTGGCGCTTTCTCTCTTACATATTCTGGAAAAAATATTTTACGGACGATTTTCCCTCCGACGATAAGGAAGATTAGCTTTTATAGTTTGTGATACTCTCCAACCTCTATCTCTCTTTCGGAGACCAATGCCTTTATCCTCTCCTCGTCCGCGCAGGGATAACTGCATGCAAGCCCGCAGCTTGCGGAGAGCTGCCTCGGCACCGGTATTATTTTTACGTTAAGCCCGGATGCTCTGCATGATTTTTCAAAAAAAAGCGCCATGTGCGTGGTATCAAAAGTTGCCAGACATTCCATATTATTACCGCCATTCTTTACAGTATATAACTGCCCTTTCCGTAATTATACGTGGACTCTCACTGTTATGGAAGGTAGAATTGACGAATCGGCTTATTAAAGCACATTGTTTTATACTTTAGAGGGGGACAAGTAATATGATCTCAGTAAGAAAAACCGCCGTAGTTTTAATGACAGCATGCCTGTTTGCTTTCTTTGCAGCCGGCTCCGCGTTTGCACAGGACGTGATTGGCTGTGTCAACCCACAGAAAATCATGTTCCAGCACCCTAAATTCGAAAGCGTGCAGAAACAGATTAAGAGCATTACGGAGAAGAAGCAGAACGAAGCAAAATCAGCCATAGACAAGGAAAAAGACGACAAGAAGAAGGCTGCCATATACCAGTCCAAGCGTCAGGAACTGGCAAAGGAAGAGGCAAAACTCATGGAGCCGCTCTTTAAAGATATCAACCTTGCAATCCGCACAGTGGCAAACGCAAAGAAAATAACGGTAGTCGTGGATAAGGATGCAGTGTTCTTCGGCGGTGTGGATATCACGGATGCTGTCGTAACAGAACTGAAAAAGAAATAAGACGGCAAAACAAATTTACCTTAAAAAGGAGCCTTTACGGGCTCCTTTTTGCTATACTCTAGTGTATTAAACATAAAACTTAGGAGGCGTTTATCATGGCGGAATTTAAAATGGAAATAGAGCAGGTGAATGTTCCCGAAGACTGTAATGTAATAATAGGGCAGAGCCACTTTATCAAAACAGTTGAGGATATATTTGAAGCGCTTGTAACATCCTCTCCTACGCTTGAGTTCGGAATAGCATTTTGCGAAGCGTCGGGCGACTGTCTCATCAGGCATGACGGAAACAGGGATGACCTTGAGGCAATGGCAGTGGAGTTTGCGGGCAGGATAAACGCCGGACACACCTTTGCCGTGGTGCTTCGCAACGGATATCCCATAAATGTACTCGACAGGATAAAATCCGTTCAGGAAGTTTGCCGTATCTTTGCCGCCAC
>CAZBYL010000021.1:0-26877 GCA_964496275.1 uncultured Synergistaceae bacterium
CTCCCATTATTCCGTATATGCCCTGCAAACCCCAGATAAAGACAAATGCCGATACACAGAAGGCGGCAGCGGCGGCTTTGTAATCATGTCTGCCTTTTGCCGTGAGCCAAAATGCGGCAATCGGTCCCAGCAGAAGCCCGGCTGATACTTTAAGTGCGATTGGGATAAGCTGCTCGGCGGGCAGCAATCCTCCGAAAACGGAATAGCCGATGAGCGCTGCGGAGAAAAGAACCGCTATGCCAAAAGAGCACGCTATTGCCCCCCCATGCCATGACTCCCTCTTAATCATGCGGCTCAAATCCGCCCCGATGAGAATCGCAAGCGGCGGCATACATGGAACAATGTAGGGAATCAGTTTGGAGCTTGAGAAGGAGAAAAAGAGCAGAATCACAAAACACCAGAGCAGAAGGTATATATTTGCGTCCCGCTCCGCGCGGTTCTCCGGTGAGCGTATAACACTCTTTTTGGAGAACAGGGAGAGCAAAAATCCTGTCCACGGCATAATACCGGCCGGAATCATAGGAAAGAAGAACCAGAAAGGTTCATATCTGTGGTGCATCTTTGTTGCATAACGCAAAAAGTGCTCCTGAATGAAAAAGAAATGGAAGAAATCCGCATTGTCGCGGCAAACCAGGTAGAACCAAGGCACGGAAATCACGAAAAAGAGAATTATTCCCGGAATATAGAGAGCCTCGATAAAAAGTTTCCATTTGCGCGTGAGTATGATGTACCAGAAAATGATTCCGCCCGGCAGCACAATCGCCACAAGCCCTTTCGATAAAAGGCCGAGCGCCATTGACGCGTAGAAGAGAAGATACCATTTTTTATTTCCGCCGATGTGCCCGACGTAAAAGGCCGACATACCCACTGTGAGGAAAAATCCGAGAGGCATGTCTGTAATGTTTATCGTGCCTATGGCGAAATAGAGGAGAGAGAGAGCCGTCACGACCGCCGAAATCAGCCCCGCCGTGCCTCCGAAAATAAATGTTCCGAGCGCGCCCGCGGCGGCAGCGCCAAGCACGGCGCAAAGAGCCGTGGCAAAACGGGCAGCAAACTCATTCTGTCCGAAGGTCATAAAACTTGCCGCATTCATCCAATAGAGTAAAACGGGTTTTTCAAAATACTTAACATGGTTAAGCATGGGGGTGATAAAATTTCCGCTCTCGATCATTTCGCGCGGAATTTCAGAATAACGGCCCTCGTCAGGTTCGAGAAGTCCGTGCGAGCCGAGCGGTATAAAATAAATTGCCAATATGGATATTACCACTGCCGCGATTAGGACTCGCTTGTTTGCGATAAGTTTGCCGAACATAAAATTTCCTCCGTTTGCACATTGATTAAAAATACCGCGCCGATTCGTGAAGCACCGTCCCTGACACTGCAATGCAAGCGTGATGGATACAAAACTTGGCACTCTTCCTATTATACATGCAAACCGATATCAAGAGTACAGTGCGAATTACATTTATTTTTGTCTGAATAATGGGACAAAAATACCGCCGGACACTGTTGATAATGTGCGGCGGTCTCTCTTTAATAATTTTTGCTGCGGATATTTGTAGAGTCTGTCTGTTAAAGATCAGCCCTTTATGCCCCGCTCTTCGGGAGTTCCCGGAATGAGGCTGTCGCACAGAGCGGCCAAAATTCCCGCTACTGCCATAGGGGTTTTTGCCACGGCCCAAATCGTGCCGCCGAAAGTTGTTCCGAATGCAGCCGTGAACAAGGCTTGGTTTGTCTCCACCCAGCCGGGGAGTCCTAGCGCCATAAGGAAGGAAAAGCCTACGATAAGAACGTTTCTCTGACTTCCCATATCGGCGCGCATGAGGTTCTGAATTCCGAGTGCTCCTATCGTTCCGAACAGAGTAATGTACGCTCCGCCGATGATAGGAGAGGGCATTGTCGCAATGAGCGCGCCCAATTTTCCGATGAGAGAAAGTATTATAAGTATGACAGCTCCGGCGCGCACAACGTAGCGGCTTGCGACTCCCGTCAGACCTATAAGTCCGATATTTTCCGTATATGAAGTTGTTCCGACCGAACCGAGAATACCTGAAATCGCGCAGCAAGCTCCCTCGGCTCCGATTCCTCTGTTTATCTGTTCCGGAGTCGGGTCGTCTATGCCGGCGGCATAAGAGCAGTTGTGATAGTCGCCTATTGATTCGATCATTACGCAGAAGAAGCCCGCAGCAATCGCACCGATCGCAAGGCCGGAAAACTTAGGCGCGCCCCAAGGCATGAAAATATTGTAGCGAATCCACGGTGCGTCGATAACTCCCTGAAGATTGATGTATGCAGGGTGTTCAACCGTAAAGATGCCTGTCAAAGAGAGGAACAGGCAGAGAATATATGCCAGGGTTATCGAACCGAGAACGGCGAAGATGTTGCAGTATCTGTTTTTGCTTACGAGACTGAAGAAAAAGACGAGAACGACAACCATTAAAGATATAGGCCAGTAATTTGCCGCGTTAAACTGAATAGCCGTAGGTGCGAGAGTAAATCCGATTGCCATAATTGTAGGTCCTATTACGACAGGCGTGATGATTCGTCTGATGCGTCCGATAAGTTTGCTGTAGCCGAGAAGGGATAGCGTTATGCCTCCGACAATCAGAGCTCCTCCGACATACTGCATAACGGCATCGGGCCCCATCGCCTTATACGCACCTATGATTGTCATAATCGGCGGGATAAAGCTGAAGCTTGACCCTTGGACAATGGGCAGACCGGAACCCAGTTTCGGGTGAGTCTGTATGAGCGTGGCAAGTCCCATTGCGAAATAGACGCAGCCTATAAACGCGCCTATCTGTTCTGTCGTCATACCCATAGCAGGTCCCAAAACAAGAGGGACAAGCGTGGTGGCCCCGAAAAGCGTAAGCACATGCTGTGCTCCCGCGAGTATGAGTATCGGCGTAGGCGGACAGTCGTTTATTCCGTAAACAAGCTTTTTCTTTGCCATGATGCACCTCCGAAAAATTCCGACCGCAAGTCTTTGCAATCGGTTGCAATGATTGTTACGCCATATTATATTGCTAATCCGCATAAAAATCCAGTGACTTTTTACCGCGATAGAAAAAACATATTTTTTGAATTTCACAATATAAGCAATCCTCATGGAGCAAATAGGATGACTGGAGTGTGTTGTCGGCAGAGGGCGGCATGAAATCTTAGCATGGCATTTACTTGATTCAATGAGAAGAGGTTCATGTATTGTCTCTTTTTTTATGACAATCTGCATGATATTGTACTTTTATATCTTTTTGCCATGTGGTAAAATAACGCGATTCTTGTCACCGATTTTAGAAATAGGGTTAGTATTTTCTGTTATAAATTGATATAATAGTATTTAATATAATAGAAGATAGATTTAGCGTCGTGCTGTTTAATAAAAATATGACATTTTTAGTTTGGTATTCGGAAATGAAATTTCGGGAGGAGTATTGGTGGTAGGAGGAAAAATTCTACTCGTTGATGATAACTCTGTAAACAGGGCGATCTTAAAAAAGATACTGGGTGAAACGTACAGCTTCTTAGAGGCCGAGGACGGGGCTTCGGCTCTTGAGATAATTCACCGTGAGTATCCGGATATCGCGGCTGTATTTCTCGATATAATAATGCCGGTGATGGATGGCTACACTTTTCTAATCGAACGCAGAAAATCCCCGAGGCTGTCTGCAATACCTGTCATTGCAATGACGCAGAATGAAAATTCTAAAGCTGAGCTTGAAGCCTTGGAGCTCGGAGCCACTGATTTTATACTTAAACCCTATGAGCCTATGCTGGTGCGCCAAAGACTTGCCAATATACTGCTTTTGAGCGAAAATGCCGCACTAAAAAACAGTGCCGAACGCGACGATCTTACTCATGTCTATAATAAAATTACCTTTTTCAGAAAAGCAGCCGAACTTATGCATTCTGATAATTGTGCCGACTACGATATTATTTATGTAAATGTGGAGCAGTTTAAACTAATAAACGATCTCTTTGGAACGACTGAGGGAGACTCGTTGCTTGTGTATGTTGCTGGTATACTTCAGTGCTGTGCGCATGACTTTAAAGGTATATGCGGGCGGCTTCACTCTGATAATTTTGCTATGTGCGTGAGAAGGCAGAAAAACTATCAAGAGTGTATGGTGGCGCGAAATTACGATGTCATAAAGCAGTACAGGATAGATTTCAAACTTGTTCTGCGCTACGGTGTGTACCAAGCGGACGACTGCAGCGTAGCTGTTAATGTTATGTGCGACAGAGCAAACCTTGCACTGAAATCGGTCAAGGGGCAATTTAATAAGTATCTTTCGTATTATGATTCTTCTCTCAGAAGCAAACTCTTGGAAGAGCAGAGCATAACAAATGAAATGAAATATGCGCTTGAAGCAGGTCAGTTCGTGGCTTATTATCAGCCTAAGTATGACCTTGCAACTGAAGAAATTATAGGGGCGGAAGCTCTGGTTCGCTGGATACATCCGGAAAAGGGGATTGTTCCGCCGGATAAGTTTATCCCGCTCTTTGAGAAGAACGGCTTTATAACCTATCTGGATTGCTATATATGGGAAGAGGTTTGCAAAGAGATTCGGCACTGGATTGATATGGGCCATGAACCGCTTCCGATATCGGTAAACCTATCACGAGTTGATGTTTATAATCCGCTGCTTTGTGATGTGCTTACCGGTCTTACCCAAAAATACAATATTGACCCCAAGCTGCTTGAGCTTGAAATAACGGAAAGCGCCTACACGGAGAGCGCAGAGCAGCTTATCTGTACGGTAAAGAAACTAAAGACTATGGGGTATATTGTTGGAATGGACGATTTCGGTTCAGGATATTCATCTCTCAATATGCTGCACGAACTTCCCATAGACGTTTTAAAGCTCGACATGAGGTTTATGAAGAATACAAACAGAACAAACAAGGAGAGCAGCGGCAACATCCTGAATTTTGTAATGGGGCTTTCGAAGTGGATGGATATTCCCGTAATAGCCGAGGGCATCGAAACGAAGGAGCAGGGAATGTTCCTGCGCGGGATGGGGTGCAGCAAGGGACAGGGATACTATTTTTCAAAGCCTCTGCCAAGGGAAGAGTTTGAAGCACTTCTCAGCCAAACTCAGGCTTCGGGCGATAAGAAAAGAGTTCGTGCCATATCCGCCTTTGTTGATCTTGCATCGATGTGGGATTCCGATTCCAGTTTTAACGCGATATTTAACGGTTGTGTCGGAGCCCTTGCCATATATGAGTTTATGGGGGATACCTTGGCGTTTGTGCGCGGAAACGACAGGTATTATGAGATGCTCGGGTTGAAAAGAGATGAAATTTTCTCTGTAGCGAAGAATATTATAGACCGCATACACTGCGATGACAGAGAAGCTTTTCTTCAGGCTCTCAGAGACGCGAGGGATGGGGGAGTCGGGTTTGAAATTGATAACAGATGGTATCACCCAAACAGCGGACAGCTCAGGTGGTACCACCGTGAACTGAAAGTTATTCACAGAGCCGATGAGAGAACTATATTCCTTGGTTCTATGTTTGATATTACCCCGAAGAAGGAATTGGCGGAGAGCCTGATGCGCCAGAAGAATTTCTATGAGGATCTTGTAAATACTGTTCCATGCGGAATTATACGGTTCTCATGTGACAGTGAACTTCGTGTCCTAAGGGTGAATAAAGCGGCTGCAAAATTGCTTGGTTTTGACCCCGCCGACTTTGAAAAGAAGCCTCGCTTCTATGGGGATTATATTGAAAAAAGCTGCCCGGGGCTAAAGCAGGAAATGTTGGACACTTTGGCTAAAATGAAACCGGGAGAAATAGCTACAATGAAATATTCCATCGTATCCGAAAAGGGCAAGCTTGTGTGGCTGCACGATTCTTTCCAGATAGTTTATGATGAGAATGGAAATTTGTGCGGGCGCAGCGTTATAATAGATGTTAATGACGTGCAGGGACAATGGATATAAAACAAATGGTGCATAACGGGGTGGGTGTATGCAGACAGGTGCTTTGTACGGGAAACTTATTGCTTGGGGAGCCGATGTAGCGAAGGCAAGGGTGCGTCTCTTGGAGGACGATGAGCTTTATGTGTGCTGTCTGAAAGATTTTGCGGCAGACAGAAATTTTGAGCTGCTTAAAGCCGCTGTGAGGGAACAAAATTGGAAGGAGGCCTTTGAGCTTGCCCACGCCATAAAGGGTGTTGCGGCAAACCTTGGGCTGACCCCTATTTTTAACATATCATCGCAGATAACGGAGCCGCTTCGTGCAGGTGAGCACGAGGGGATCGAAGACAAGATCGCCGCAATGGAGCAGATCAAGGAAGAGTATGTTTCAATAATAAACGGATAATATTTGAATATGAAGATCATCTTCAGGGAGACCGCGGCACTTCATAACGGTCTCCCTGTTTGTGTTTTGAAATTAAAAAATTACAGGATATTTTCGTAATCTCTTGGCGTGTCTATGTCTTTGAAGTGACCGTCGTGAGCTTCCACTCTCTCTATTTCATCGTCGTATTTCAGCAGTATTTTTTTGCCGCCTTTGTCTCCGTCGGCGGACGCAAGTCGCTCTTTCCAGAGGGAGCGGTAGAACACAGGGTGTCCGAATACTCCGTTTCTGCACGGGGCAAGGCACGTTTTATTCTTGTTCATGCTGCTGAAACGGTGCGCAAGCTCGGTAATTTTGCCGCTTTCGGCAAAGGGAAGGTCGCCGAGCATTATGCAGAAGTCCTTCCCATCCGGTACCATAGAGAGTCCTATGATGAGAGATGAGGACTGTCCGAGTTCGGGATTAGGATTTATTGCGCGAATTACTTGAGGTCTGTCTTTGACAGCTTCACCGGTCTCTTTGGAGAATACCGCGCATATTTTTTCGAAGCCCGCTGTTTCGAGTGAATCCAGCACCCTTTCCACCATGGTTTTGTCCCCTATCGGCAGAAGAAGCTTCTGACGCCCCATTCTCGATGAAAGACCGGCGGCAAGCAATATTGCGTACATTCTATTCCGAGTCCTTTATAACCGAAGCGTATATGCGGTCTTCCGAGAGTGAGCCTATTGCCGCGCCGTCGTAACCATTAAGGTTTTCCCATATTTTGCGAAGGGTATTCTCCCTTTCCTCCTCTTCCAGCAACTCGCCTTTGTTTATGAAGAGTATACGGAATGTCTCTTTGGGGGAATTTTTCAGGTACTCGGACTTATTCGACAGAATGGCGGCCATGTTTCTTGCAGATATCATTTCGCCCTTTTGTATGCCGTATTTTTCGCGCAGCATATCAAGGCGGAAAACAGTGGTCGGAGATGCGGGAGATACAAGTGTATCCGCCCCCAGTATAATTATCTGACAGTTGCTGCTCTGAGGCACAGGCGGCTCCCAATTTTCATAGCATTTGAAGGACATGCCCCTTGTGCCGTCCGCTTCCACTATCAGTTTTCCGCAGACTTCCGATGCGGCAATGGTGTCTGTCTCCTCCGGCGTAAATCCTATCAGTTTTTGCTCCTCTTCACGCTTTGCCGCAAGGGAGAGAGAGTAATTTTCTGTGTTCTTTATCTCTTCTATGCACTCCGGCAACGATGCGATAAACACTTGAACGTGATCGCTTTCTTCGGGGCGGTAGATCTTTGTCGTCGTAGTCATGACTACTTTTTCTTCCACGGCAAAGTAGCCGCCCAGCGCATAGAGCATAGACGTTTTTCCTCCGCCGCCCGTGAGTGAGATTGTGCGGAATTTTTTCAGTTTGAATATGCTGTCGAGCTGTTCTGCTATTTGACGTACATTCACCTTATAACGCCTTCCTTCGGAAACGTCATGATAACAGAAATCGGCACTGTATCGCAAGGTGTAATTTCTATCAATAGTATGTCCTTTCAACAGTTCTGCCGAGCCTGGTCATTGCGTCCGCCAAGTCGTCGAGTATTCGTCTCTTTACTCTAAGCTCAACGGGAAAGTCACCGTTTCTGTGAGCCGGGTTAACCGCTTTTCCTATGAACAGTTTTAGACTGGTACACTGTTCTATCAGTATTTTTGCCATTTGGGCTGCTCCGTCGCCTGTGTCGAGTTCGTCTATCATTTTTTGAGACGCAGGGTCTTTTTCATAGTCATCTATGATATCAAGAACTTTTCTGACTGTGAGGACACCTTCCGTAGCGAGGTCTATGCCCTCTATCGCAGCGGTTGGGGGTAAGTCAGAATCGGAGTAATCCATGTTGACGATTACTTCCTTACCGAGTTCTCTTGCCAATATTTCGGAAGTTGTGCCTCCGCTTACAATGTGAATCGCGTCTGTCTGCATGAAGTCGCTGACCATTTTCGAGTCGTCCGAAGGATTCTTCGGGGGGCCTGAAAGTATGGAGACCGTCTGAGGCTTCATAATTTTCATCACGGAGACTGTCGTGTCGTCTCCGGGTTTTCCGAGGTAGAGTTCCCTGCACACGCCGAGCACGTCTCTTATCAGGCGCGGAGGCGCTTTTTTGCCATGTTCGGGCTGTGCTATGTACTTTGCGACCTCTTCCCAACCCCAGCCGAAGCTCAAAGTTTCCCCCATTCCGGCCTGAGTGACTCCGTCGCTCACGATGATGAATGTGTCACCGTCTTGTGCCGTGAACCTGCACTCGCGAACAGGCTTTCCCGCAATGCTTTTCTCCGTGTATTCAAAGGGAAATACAGCTCCGCCGCGCAGAAGTATGCAGGGCGGATTATCGTACTCAACAAGGTATGCGCTTCCGTCTTTTGATACCCGAAGTATCATAAAGGTGGAGTAGGCAAGCCCGCGCACTTTGCAGACCGGCAGGGTTTGCGCAATTGTTTCCACGGTATCTTCTATTGTGGCTCCTCTGCTTATCATTGTAGATATTATTTTTGAAGTCAGGGTCGAGAGTATGTTTGCCTTGACTCCGCTGCCAAGACCGTCCGAGAGGACAAGCAGAGTATCGTCCTCCGATTTTATTATCTGAACCCTGTCGCCGCACAGTTCTTCATTTTTTTTGTTAAGGCTGCCGTAACAGGCGTCAATGCACAGATTTCTCATTGCTCTCTCTTCCCTCATAGATTATGAGATCCTTCAGTTTCGTGAGCGTGACTTTTGTTTCCGCTGTAGTTTCTCCGAGGAGACTTGCTATTTCCTGCGCGACAGTCATCTGTTTGTCTATGACGTTCTGAGCCATTTCCATTGTCTCCATCTTCATCTTTGTAAGATAGTCGCTTTCGAGCTCCGTGCGTGTTATGTCCTGCAAAAATCCTACTGCGATGTCTTGGTCGGGGATATACACTATGGTCTGGTTTACTATTATGCCGCGCATGTTGTAGTTTACCTTGCGCTGAGGCTGGCTCGCTTGTTCGCTCACGGCAACAGCAAAGTCTACCGGGTCAAGGAAGTCTTCCACCGGTCTGCCTACGATTTCGTTTCTTCTCATTCCGAATAGTTTTTGCGCCGCCAGGTTGCACTCGCGTATATTAAGCTCTTTGTCAACGGCTATTATGTAGTCGGGGCTTACGGAGAGGGTGACATTCGCAAGAGTTTCAGATATCTGGCTCATGTACGGCAGGCACATATAGAGCTCCGCTTTCTTCTGATAGACGGCGATTGCCTTGTCTCTGCATGTTCTGTATCCGCAGCTTCCGCAGTTCAGTTCATGGTCGGGCGAGGTTTTCCCTATCTGAGCCAGTATATTTCTGATTGTGGTTTCGTCCGGTATATCTTCGCATATCGGAGTCGGGTTTATCTGCCATGCAAGGTCCAGGCCGCTTGTATCCGGTTCGCTCTTTGCTTTATTTGCCTTTATGTAACGCATCACGTCAAGGCTTTTGCTTATCGGGCTGTAGGTTGTATCGGATTTTTCTGGGCCGTTTATACAGCTTCCGTAGCAGGCGCTTGTTTCGACAAAGCAGTTGTGTATTTTGCCCGCTTTCATCTCTTGGAGGAACTCTATAAGGTCTTTGGTTCCCTGTATGCTCATGAAGGTGTACTTTTCTTCAGCTTTGGAATTTGATGGGAGGTTTTTTCTGACGTCGGTAATTATTCCTTCAAACGTAGGGTATATGGCGGAATCAGTGTGCCCGTTGCCGAATGCTCCGTCCTCCATATCCTCTATATTGATGCCCTCATTTCCCAGCCATTTTGCAAGCTGCTTGAAGGTTATCACTCCGTCTATATATTGGTTTTTCGCGATCCTTGCCTCTTCTATTTTGGATATGCAGGGGGCGAAGAAAATTACGTCAGTGTCCTCTCCCCACTTTTTCTTCACCATCTCGCCGTGCGCTTCCATGGGAGATATGACGGGAGCAAGTCTGTCTGTCAGTTCGGGAAAATATTTTTGAACAAGAAATACGACGGTGGGGCAGCATGTGGTCAGCATGTTGTCCATGTTTCCCTCTTCAAGTATGCGGGCATATTCCTTTGTCACGGCATGTGCGCCGACAGAGGTCTCTTCCACTCCGTCAAACCCGAGTTTCTTCAGGGCTGTTACAATTTTGAATCTGTTTAAGATGCCAAAAGATGATATGTATGAGGGAGCAAGGGCTGCGACTGTGTGCCGTGATTTGTCCGCTATCATATCTTCGGCAAAGGATATGTCATGTACCAGAGTTTTTGCCTTTTGAGGACAGTTTCTTATGCACCTGCCGCAAAGTATGCAGGCGTCGTCAAGCACTTCTACATGGTTATCGCTGTACTTAATGGATTTCACGGGGCAGACTTTCAGACATTTGTAGCAGTTCTTGCAGTTTGCCTTTGCAACATTGATGTACTTCATCTCTCTATCGCCCCGATTACAGTGGTTTTAAAAAATTCTTCGGCCGATTCCGGCGTTACAAAGTAGGTTTCCTCGCCTATTTTTACAGAGACTCCGTCATGTATGCAAAGCCCCATGCAAAAGGAGCCGGACAGGCGCACTCTGTCGGAGAGCCCGCCCTCTTTTATGAGTGATTCGAATGTTTTTATTACCTGTTTTGAACCTTTGAGATGGCAAGAGCTTCCTACGCAAATAGTTACGTTTGTCATGCAAGTACCTCCCGTTAAAAGATTTACCGCAGCAGTACCGTCTTTGTTGTTATAAGATTATAAAGCGAGTGTGTCAAAACAGGGAGAGCCTTGTTTGCGGAGGCTCTCTCTGTGTGCTAAGCCTTGGATTTGCCCTGATTTGCAACGGCTTTTTCGGCTGCCGCCACAGCTTCCGCGTCGCCGAGGTAGTAGTGTTTTATAGGTTTCATCTCGGAGTCGAGCTCATAGACGAGAGGCACTCCCGTCGGAATGTTGAGAGCGATAATGTCGTCGTCGGATATGTTGTCCAGATACTTTACGAGAGCGCGCAGGCTGTTGCCGTGTGCTGCCACTATTACCTTTTTGCCGGTCTTTATCTCCGGTACGATTGTATCGTTCCAGTATGGGACGACTCTTGCAACGGTGTCTTTCAGACACTCTCCGGCAGGTATCTCAGAGCTGCCGAGGCTTGCGTAGCGCATATCTTTTCCGGGGTAGCGCGGGTCGTCATGCTCGAGAAGCGGAGGTCTCGTGTCATAGCTGCGCCTCCACAGCTTGACCTGCTCGTCTCCGTATTTTTGAGCCGTCTCGGCTTTGTTGAGCCCCTGGAGAGCCCCGTAGTGTCTCTCATTGAGCTTCGGTGAATGTTCGACAGGTATCCACATGAGATCCATCTCTTCCAACACGCACCAAAGAGTTTTCACCGCACGTTTAAGGACGGATGTAAAGGCTTTGTCAAAGCTGTAGCCTTCGGATTTAAGAAGACGGCCGGCCGCTACGGCTTCGCCCAGTCCCTTTTCCGAGAGAGGAACGTCCGTCCAGCCTGTGAATCGGTTTTCCTTGTTCCATACGCTTTCGCCATGTCTGATCAATACCACTTTATACACAAATATGCACCCCTTGAGAATTGGAAATTTATTTTTGGACGGCGACACTGTCTCCGTCGTTTAGATTCTTTCCTCCGAAGACTATGACAATTTCTCCGTCATCAAGTCCGCCGGTAATTTGAATTGTATTGCCTTCTCTGATTCCTGTCGAGACTTCTTTTGCTTTGGCTCGTCCCTCTTTGACAGTCAGGACGAAAAAACCTTTCTCGTTTGCATGCAGTGCGGACTCGGGAAGCACTATTGTATTGCGCTCCTCCCTTTCCGTTATTGTCGCCTGCCCGAACATTCCGGGGCGCAGAGCCATACCGTTTTTTTTGTTGTCAAGTTCAACTTCGACTCTGCTTGTCCGTGTCGAGGGGTCTACGTAGTCGTCGATTCTGGTTATTGTTCCGCTGAATTTTTTATCGGGCAGAGCATCAAATTCGAGCCGGACATCCATACCTCTCTTTACCGCGAATATTTTGGACTCGGGTATTTTAAGCGATGCGCGCATCTTTGCCATATCAGCGATATCGATAAGCGGTGTTGATGGGGATATCATCGCTCCGGGAGCCAGAGCATAGTCGTTGAGCACCGTGCCGCCGAGCGGAGATACAATTATATAATCCGCCCGCGAGGATTTGACTCTGTTCATGTCCGCTGCCGCTTGACGTTCTTTCGCAAGCGCCGCGCTGTATGAGGCTTTTGCACTGCTATAGGCCGTATCCACCGTGTCATATTGCTGCTGTGTGCTGAAACCTTCCTGCACGAGCCGCTTGTACCTTTCCAGATTTGTTTTTGCGTTCATCATTTCTGCTTTGGCGCGCTCCGTATCCGCGTGAGCTGATGCCATTTGAGCCACTGAGGCGCCTATGAGAGCGTCCTGCTGTTCGTGTTCGAGAGTGGCTATGGTATCTCCCTTGCGTACGCTGTCCCCTGCCTTAACGTGAAGTTTCTCAAGCCGTCCTGTTACTCGCGGCAGCATGTTGACCCTGTCCACAGCCTCTATAGATGTGTTCTGCACTATAGCCTCGCGTATCGTGCCGTTCCTGCTGACTTCCTGCACCTTGACATAAGCGGCCTGCTGCTCTCTCTTAGGCGATGACGGGGCGAATATTGTGTCTCTTCTGCTGTACACCCCGATTGAGGCAAGAATGACGGCTATGGCCGATATTACGATGATGCTCTTTCTGTCAAATTTTTTGCCTGAAAATTCTATGTTATTTTTCATTGCTTTATCCCCCTGCTCCATTCAACTATCGTCCCCTCTGTCATCTTGAGAGCCACGAGAGCCATAAGGTGGTTGTACTTCGCGCTTGCATGGTCGAGCATCGCTGTGGTAAACATAGACTGCGCGGCAAGCAGGTCAAGCTGGGGACTCACTCCCTCCCTGTAACCGACCTCGGCGAGTCTGAGGGATTCCGCCGCGAACTCAAGAGCTTTCGACGATGCCGTAAGCCTCTGTTTTGCCGATTCAATCTCCGTCCAAGCGGTTTCTACCTCGGATTTTATGTCAATTTCTTTCTGTTCAAGTTCCAGTCGGTTCTGTTCCAATGCTGCCTTGGCTTTGAGCACGTTGCCGCGCGATACGTTTCTGTCGAATATCGGTACGGTTAAAGACAGCTCTGCTTTCCATGTATCATCGGACTCGTCTCTGTTCCCGTATGGGTTATTTACTCCGCCGTATGCACCGAGGGTTATTTTAGGCAAAGATGAGCTTTTTTCTATAGTTATCTGATTCTTCTGGTATCCTAGCTGTTCCTTGAGCTTTTTGAAGTCCGCACGGAATTCCGCTGCATATTTCAAAGATTCCTCTCTGTCTCCCTTGGCCTCTTCCGACAGCAAGTCTCCCGAAACAGGGCGCTTTCTCTCCGGCGGTATTGCCATATAGTTCATAAGCGATATATTGGCGGCTTCAAACTTGCCGCGCGCCGTACTTAAATCCGCAGTGTTTGATGCCAGAGTCTGGGCCGCCCTTATGACCTCAAGACGGTTGGCGAGCCCCAGCTCGTTCATCTTTTTAACCTCGCGCAAGTGCAGGTTCGACCTGTTTACCGCCGCTTCCTCCGCCTTTATGCGTTCGCCTTGCAGCAGCACATTGTAAAATCTCCCAAACAATTCACCCACGGCGCCGTTTTCTCCGTTTTGCAGCGCAAGCTCCGCTATGGTGCGAACCTGCCCCGACTGTCTGCGAAGCGCGCTGTTTTTGCCTCCGGAGTAGAGAGTCTGTTCGATTCCGGCCTTTGCCGTGCGGCTGTCCGTCCTGTCCGAGCCGTCTGATGTCTGCAATTCTTTCTGTTTGGCGGCGCTTAGGTTCACTGTTACGGTCGGCAGCATTGTCCCGTCGGCCTGTATGCGAAAAGCGTCCGCCTTAATCAACTCCTGCTTAAGCTGCCGCAGGTATGAGTTGTTTTCGAGAGTCAGGCTCACCGCTTCCTGAACACCTATGGGCGCGGAATCTCCCCGCGCTTCGCAGGCAGTGAAGGGCACGGCAAAAAATATTAAAACCGCAAGTAAAATTTTATTGTACATATATCTCTCTCCCGACAGAAATTTACAAGTCATTGGAACTCACCGTTTTTTAGACTGCTCCCGCAGTCTCATATATGCGCGGCAGCGGTTCAGCCGCGTCCTCACTCTGTCAGACCAATCGTCAAACACCAGATAAACTACGGGGATTACAAGGAGCGTGAGCATCGTTGAGGTAAAAAGCCCTCCTATTACCGCCACGGACATCGGCTGCCGGAACTCCCCGCCTTCACTCAGAGCGAGAGCCACAGGCAGAGAGCCTATCATTGTCGATGCCGTCGTCATCAATATTGCGCGAAGGCGCAAAGGACCGGCCATGAGCACTGCCGATACCTTCTCTTCTCCGCGTGCGCGCAGTTGATTTATAAAATCCACAAGGAGTATCGCGTTGTTTACGACAACCCCGACAAGCAGGATTATCCCCATATAGCTCATAACACTCAGACGGAGTCCGGTAAGAGCCAAAAGTCCAAAGGAGCCGGTCGTCATAAGAGGCAGAGAAAACATAACGGTGAACGGATGCAGAAAGGATTCAAACTGCACTGCCATAACCATATAAACCAGGAGAATCGCAAAGACAAGAGCTATAGCCATGTAGCCGAAGCTCTCCTTCATGTCCTCCGAATCTCCCGTAGGAGTCATGGAAAAAGTTCCGTCCTTCGGTGCGTACTTGCGGAACACTTCTTCCATTATCGCTATCCCCTCACCCGGAGATATGCCCTCAACGTTTGCGCCTATTTCAAGAGACCTCTGCCGATTATGCCGTTTTATTACGTTCGGAGCCATTCCGACCGATGCTTTTACAAGCCCTTCCGCGCGTATAATCTCTCCGCCCGCTGTGTTTACCAGAGTTTTCAGCACCTTTGAGGTATCGTCCCTTCCGCTGCGCTCCGCCTGTAACCTTATATCGTAGCGGTAGCCTCCGTCGCTGAAAGATCCTGCGTTTGTCCCTCCGAACCAAGCAAGGAGCTCGTCGGACATTTCTCTGATATTAACATTCAAATCGTCGGCAAGCCCTCTGTTGAGAGTCAGATTCACCCGAGGCTTGTTCATTTGCAAGTCGGTTGTTATGTCCACAAGCCCCCGCGCATTTTTCTCAAGGTCGCTTTTTATCAGGTCGCCCAACTCCGCCAGAGCTTCGCTGGTCGGCCCTTGCAGCATCAGCGTTATGTCGGAGCCGCCCCATGTTCCCATCTTAATATCCACGTCACGGAATGCAGTCAGTTTTTCGCGCAGTCTCTTCATTATTACCGCGGCCTTTGGGCGCTGCGCCCTGTTTATAAGTTCTATATTTATCGTGCCCTTGTAAACCTCCTGACCGCTGCCGCTGCCGGCTACTCCATACGTGTACGCCACGCTCTTGTCCTCTCGGATTACCTTCACCATGTCTCGAATAACGCTTTCCGTTACTTCGAGTGAGGAATCAGCGGGGAGTTCCGCGTTTACGCGCAGACGCCCCTGGTCCTCACTCGGGAAAAATTCGGAGCCCAGAATTTTTATAAATCCGATACCCATTAAAAAGAGAATCAATGCCGCGGTGAGCACAGTCTTTCTATGGTACACGGCGAACTTCAGAGAGTTTGAATATTTTGCTTCAAGCCAGAGAAAGGGAGCTTCCAATCTCTTTTGAATAATGCCGTTCTTTTGTCTGCCCAGTATTCTCGAGCATAGAAAGGGCGTGAGCGTCAGAGATACCAAAAGAGAGATTGCGATTGTCGTGGCAACGGTAACGCCGAACGCGTTGAAAAAACGCCCCATTATGCCGCCCATAAAAGCAACCGGCACAAAAACTGCAAGGGTTGTCGCCGCCCCTGCCGCAACGGCAAAAGCAACCTCCTGAGCTCCGTCCTGCGATGCTCTGTAGGCCGTTTTACCCATATCTCTGTGGCGCGTAATATTTTCCATGACGACAGTTGTCGCGTCCACGACCATGCCGACGGCAAGAGATATACCCATCATGGACATATTGTTTATCGAAATCCCCATCCAATACAGAACAGACAGGCTTCCCAAAAGCGAAACAGGTATGGAAATAACCGCGATGATGGTTGCGCGCAGTGTGCGCAGAAAGACGAACATTATAAAAGCGGTAAGAATAACGGAAAGGACTATGTCGCCGAATACTCCGTTCATTGAATTCAATATAAATTTTGCGTTGTCCTGCACCACGACGAGGCTTGTTCCCGGGGGCGCCCCCGCGTTCAGTTCTTCCATACGCTCTCTGACAGAGCGCGAAAGCTGAACTTCATTGGCTCCGCGCTGCTTTCTCACCTGTATCATAATGGTGGGGGAGCCTTCGTACAATGCTCCGCTGCGCTTGTCCTCAAAAGAGTCCTCCACCCTCGCGACATCTCTCAAACGAATGACTGCGCCGTTTCTCACCGCGACAGGCAGATATTCAAGCTCCGCTACGGAAGAATACTCGCCTTGAAGTCTTATGCCTAATTCTTTTGTGCCCGTTTCGACTCTGCCCGCCGGAAGTTCCACATGGTTATTGTAGATGGCATTTTTAATAGTCTTTGTGGTTATGCGGTATGACTCCATGCTGTCCGTATTCAGCCACACGCGAATCTCTCTGTCCCTGAACCCGGCTAGCTGCACTCCGCCTACGCCCTTGACCGTCTGCAAACGCTCCGTCACTATTTTGTCCACGTAACGTGCGAGAGTTTTCATATCCGTTTGGCCGTTATTCTTTACTGCGATATTCATAATAGGCCTGTCGGAGGGGTCATACTTATCTACCTGCGGCGTATCGCAGTCGTCCGGAAGCTGCCCCGAGGCTATACTGACCTTGCCGCGCACGTCTGCTGCTGCGTTGTCGATATCCCTGTCCAATGCAAACTCTATGACTATAACAGAGCGTCCTTCATAACTGCTGGAGCTCATGTTTTTTATTCCCTCTATAGTGTTTATTCGAGCCTCGAGCACGTCCGTTACATCGTTATCCATAATAGCGGGGCTGGCTCCCTCCATTGTCGTCCTGACAACGACTATGGGAAACTCAACATTTGGCATTCTCTCAACGCCCATATTTGTGTAGGAATAAGTTCCGAACACAATGAGCGCAATCATGCAAATAAGAACCGTCACAGGACGGCGAAGCGAAAATTCCGTTATCTTCATGCGGAGACGACTTCCTTATCCAAATTTTGTGTCTTGCATCATGGCTGCGGCCTCAAATCCATGTCTGACCCAATGCGCGATCTGAATAAAAAATAAAAAAGCTCTGAAATGGCATGTTCTGTCATTTCAGAGCGACGCGGCTCACCTGTATATACGTTAATCTTCTTCGGGGTCGTACAGGCAGTACAGAGCCTGAGTTCCCTCATTCTCCATTCCTGCTTCCGCTATCTCTTCATAAAGCTGCCTTGTTAAAGAGAGTGCCGGTATATCAAGCTCCATATCATTTGCCGTCTCCTCTGCGAGCTTCATGTCCTTTATATAATGTTTGACGAAAAATCCCGGCGCGAAATCGCCCTTGAGAATGCGCGGCCCATAATTGGCAAGGCTCCAAGTGTTTGCGGAGCCGCCGCTCATAGCTTCAATCATGACATTCAGGTCAAGCCCGCAAGACTTGGCGAAGGCCAGAGACTCACACATACCGGTCATAGTTCCGGCTATCACAATCTGGTTTGCCAGCTTTGCGTTCTGCCCGTCTCCCGCGTTCCCCATTCTGCGAATCGTGCGCCCCATAATTTCAAAATAGGGGAGAGCTTTTTGAAAATCCTCTTCCGCTCCGCCGACAAAAATGGTAAGAGTTCCCTCGCGCGCACCCTTGTCCCCGCCTGTTACGGGTGCGTCGAGAGCGGAAATACCGCGCTTCTTTGCCGCTTCCCATATCTTGCGCGCCAACTTCGGGCTTGACGTTGTCATATCGACAAGCACAGCTCCCTCTTTTGCGTTGGGAACAAGGCCGTTCTCTCCGAGATAGACTGACTCCACATCTTTCGGGAAGCCAACTATCGTAAATACAAAATCGCAATTGCGCGCAAGTGCCGCCGGTGATTCCTCCCACACGGCGCCGCGCTCCAGAAGAGGTTCGGCTTTTGCTTTAGTGCGGTTATACACGTGAACCTCATGACCTGCCGCAATCAAATGTCCAGCCATGCTTGACCCCATAACGCCGGTGCCAATAAAACCTAAAATCTTTTTATCCGACAAACAGACCAACCCCTTAACTACAATATTCATATTATGCACTGATTGTACACCGAATATGCACAAAGTCCAAAATACTACGCGTAAAAAAGTATGAGGCTCTTATGAGAATGTTTTACGGGCGTGAAAATTACGGCGGGCGGATAAGCTTGCCGAAAGCAGCAAGTGAAATCCTGCTTCTGCGGGAGTAAAAATATAAATAAAAAAGTCCCCGTTCTTTCGAACGGGGACAGAGCCTTCTGGCTCCTCGACGAGGACTCGAACCTCGAACCTAGTGGTTAACAGCCACCCGCGCTGCCGATTGCGCCATCGAGGAATAGCAGGTCACGGAAATCGTGACGAAGAGTATTATAGCACCCTTTTCTTATTTGGCAATACTTTTCTGAGAAAAATTATCACGAAAAACATAATGTGTTTTTCCTTTTGCACCGATTATAAGGAGCATGTTTGCTCAGCGCTCATAATATTTCGCTTGTAAATGTGTGAATTGTGTTTCTATTATATCTTTAAAAAAGCGCAGTGATATTCGCATAGGTTTATTGAGAAATGACTTTTTGCATACTAAATTACGCAAAAATCATGAAAAACTAAAGATTCGGTAGACTGTTTCTTGTGCAATCTGCGTCCGCCCTTTATAATCTCCTGTACCGTCTCATGCAGTTCTGCTCGTTTTTTAAGCGCTTTTTGTATTGTTATGCGACGGTGAGAAAAAGGAGGATGATAGGTATTATGAATATTATGTACGTTGTTGTGCTAGGTTCCCTGGTCCTTCTGATTGCTTATTTCACGTATGGAAAGTTCATGTCAAACAAGGTATTTATGCTTGACGACAAGAATGTCACGCCAGCGGTTGAAATGCGCGACGGATTGGATTATGAACCAATTGACGCAAAATTCTTGGCAGGGCAGCATTTCTCTGCGATAGCCGCAGCAGGCCCTGTCACCGGACCGATAATTGCCGGTCTTGCTTTCGGATGGCTTCCGACCTGTCTTTGGATACTCGTCGGTTCAATATTTATCGGTGCTGTTCATGATATGGGTTCGCTCGTAGCGTCGATTCGCAGCAAGGCATGCGGCATTGCAGATACGATGAGAGAGCACGTCTCTAAGAGAGTCTGGGTTCTTTTCAACATATTCATCTTCTTCACTCTGATAATGATAATAGTTGCATTTACGGACATAACGGCATCGTCCTTCGTCAATGTTATTGACGCGGGCGGCGGCAATATGGTGGGCGGCGGCGCAACCGCAACCTCTTCGATACTTTACCTCATACTGCCCGTAGTCATGGGCTTTATGCTTAAGTACACGAAGATGAGCCTCGGGGTTGCCACTGTGATATTCCTTCCGCTTGTAGCCGCTTCCATCTGGGTCGGCGCTTACATCCCGTTTGACCTTCAGACTATTTTCGGGTTTGAATCTCCGCAGTCTGCCCAGAAAGTTTGGAACATAGTTATAATAGTCTACTGCCTTATAGCCGGAATCGTTCCTGTATGGGCGCTGCTTCAGCCGCGCGGACACCTCGGAGGCTATTTCCTCTATGCCACAATGATAGCGGCCTTCATAGGGATATTCTTCGGCGGCTTCACTGTGCAGTATCCCGCATTCACCCACGCGTTCGGCAGCGACAATTTCTGGACTCCGATGTTCCCCATGCTTTTTATAACGGTCGCATGCGGAGCATGTTCCGGATTCCACAGCCTTGTCGGTTCGGGAACAACCTCAAAACAGCTTAAAAAAGAGACAGACGCGAAACCAATCGGCTACGGCATGATGCTTGCGGAAGGCGTAGTTGCCCTCATAGCTTTGGGTACGGTTATGATGCTTCCTGCTGGAGACGAACTCACAACCAAGTCTCCGAACTTCATCTATGCGTCAGGACTCGGTTCTTTCATGGAACTGGTCGGTATCAACAAGGCGTTCGGCATCTCCTTCGGACTGATGGCGTTTACGACATTCGTCTATGACACACTTGATGTCTGCACACGTCTCGGACGTTTCATCATTCAGGAGCTTACCGGCTGGAAGGGCTGGGCGGGAAGAATAATGTCCACCGTAATCATAGGCGGAGTTCCGCTCGTTCTTATGTCAATAAGCCTTACAGACCCGACAGGCAAACCGGTTGCCGCGTGGAGCCTCTTTTGGAAAACATTCGGATCATCAAACCAGTTGCTTGCGGCTCTTGCTCTCGTCGGTATTACGGTGTGGCTCCAGAGAACGTCCAAGAATACCAAAGCATGGATTGCCACCTGTGTTCCCGCGGTATTCATGTTCATAATGAGTACGTGGGCGCTTCTCAATACGTTTATCGCTTACACGTACAAGAGCGGATTATTCACAATGCCGGTCGGAACCAACAAAATAGTTCCCGCTGTTTCTCTTATCTACATTGTTCTTGCTGTTTGGGTTGTCATAGAGTGCGTTCCTGTTATAGCGCACAACGCAAAACACCCGGGCCAGGGACTTAAAAAAGCCTAGAAACAATAGCCGCACCGGAATAGTTTTGCCGTATGCCCCGTAATTTGCGGGCATACGGCATTTTATTTTGCATCGGGTGTTATAGAGAATCCGAATTGTGCACGCACGGCTTAAAGGCGGCGTTATTTTGCTTTTACATGTGCGAGTCATGTGTTTGGGCTGTCGTTTACGCCTGTTCTTTTTAGTTTAGTATGCAATGGGACATGCCGTTTTCATAGAAAGTGTAGCTGTCTTTTCCTGCCGCTTTTGTGCGGTATAGGGCTATATCTGCTTTTTCGTATAATTCCGCTATAGTGCTCCCATCTCGGGGGAATACAGAAATGCCGATGCTGACAGAGACTTTTATTCCGTTATCAAGGTCTCTGCGCAGAAGTTCGACCATCTGTTTTGCTCTTTTTTCTGTCACGCTGTCGTCCGGAATGTCTATCAGGCATACAATAAATTCATCCCCGCCGAGTCTGCCGAGGAGGTCGTTGCCCCGCATAGTTGTTTTGAGCTTTTGTGTCAGGTCGGTAAGCACATTATCGCCCGCTACGTGTCCAAGCGTATCGTTAATCAACTTGAACTTGTCTATGTCCATCATCATAATTGCATGTTTTGTGCCCTCTTTGCTATGTTTCAAAAGTTCTTCCGTTCTGCCCAGGAACGCCTCTCTGTTCAGTACTTTTGTCAGAGAGTCCTGCTCCGCTTGAGCTATTATTGTGAGCTCCTTGTTTTTTTGCTCGTTGATGTCCTGGAAAAACATGCTTGCTATCACATCTTTGCTTTCGGATTCCTGAACGAGCTGTATTGATATTTTTGCCCACTTGAGTTTTTTATCGCTCTCTGTCGCTCTGAATTCCAGGGAGCTGCTCAGTATTCCTTTGTGAAATTCCGCAAGCAGTCTCTCTCTGTTTACAAAGGCGTTGTAGGTGTCTCTGTCTTCTTCGTAGACGTTTTGTTCCGCAAATTCCCGTGTCCTCGCGTTAAAGGCTTTTTCCCGCAAGTCAGAAAACAGTTCGAGACTCTTGTCATTCCAGTCGTCTTCCATTGCAGTATCTTTTGTTATGTTGTGGCTGACGAAGGCTATTTTACTGCTTCCTATCGTGTCAATGTATTCGCGCCATTTCCTGTAGGAGCGTTCTTTTTCCACCTGCTCCGTTACGTCCGAAAAAGTTATTATTGTGCTGACAGGGACTCCTGCGTCATCGTATATTGTTGTAAAGTCGTGGGTGTACCATCTGTAGTCGCTGTTTACAGGAAATTTCAAGGCTACCGCGTCGATTTTGCCGTTTGGTTCGCCGGCTTTTATCGCTTCATAAAACTTTTGCAGTTTGGGTCTGCTCTCTTCCGCTACTGATTCTGTGTAAAGAAAGCTGTCAGGAAAGTTCTCGTACACAGGCGCAAGGCCGAAGAGCTTTTCCAGCCTTTTGCTTGTCGTGAGCTTTTTATTGACGGCATCGTACCTGAGTACCGCTTTGCCGCTGTGAGCCGCCGCGATTCTGTATTCTTCCTCACTGGCTTTAAGCCTTTTTCTGTCTTCTGATATCTGTTTTATGTTTTTACGTTCAAGTATCAGAACAATTATTATCAATATCAGGGATGCCAGAATTATCACGAAGTAGAGCAGGCGTGCATCCCTCATTTCCATTTTCACGCTTTCTTCTATTACGTCTGTTGTGACTACGCTCAGCATGTACCAGCCGTTTATGCCGATGGGATAGTAAAAAGCTATTCTTCCGACTCCTGTATTGAGGTCATATCTCAGTGTACCGCTTCTTTGGAGCGAGAAATCATTTTTTATTTGCAATACGTCCGCAGAGTTACCCGGATTTTCCGATATTTTGTTGATGAAGTTGTCGTTCATTGCGGGAGTCCTGTTTAGCTGCACCCAGCCTGAATTGGCGTGTCTTGTACCTACGACAAGCGCGCCCGCGGATGAGCAGACAAATGAGTAGCCTCTTTCCTTATAGGCCTGTTGAATGAGCAAGGCTAAGAATTTACTTTCGTCATATATTCCTATCACGGCTCCCGTGGGTTTTCCCCCTGTGACAATAGGAACCGATATGACAAAAAAACTCTCTCTGTTGATAAGTGTTTTGTCCACACGCTCAATGGCGTTTCTTCCCGCCATGTTTTCTTTAAAGTACCATCTGTCCCTTATGTTTACAGTGTCGGAGTTGCTGAGCTTTGCTTGCCCGTTTTTGTCTGCTATTCCGGTTATGTAGAAGCCGGAGTCTTTGAGCAGTGCGTTAAGAAATGCTGTTTCACTGTAATGTTGTTTGTCTTGTATAAGAGAGTGTGCTGCCGCTGTCGTTTTGAGTATTCTGTACTGTCCGTCGAGTTTTGCTCTGAATAGCTGAGCCTGTTCCTGTGCCGACGCGGCTAGTACCTCTTCCGTTCTTGCCGTGGCTCTTATTCGAGTGTTGTTGTAGTCTACTCTTGTGACTATGATGATAACCATAAGAATAAGAGCGGATATAAAAAATATATACAATGCGTTATTCTTTGACTGTTTGCTCTTATCGAAAGACATGGCAAGGTTCCTCTCAGACTTATAATAATTGCAAATGCGATGTACATTGTATATGATAGCATAATAATCAAAATGTTCCAGAGCATAAGAAAAGCCGGATGGCGCAAGCTATCCGGCTTTTCTTATGCAAATGTGCGATATTTTTATCTAAGAGCTGCTATTGCTTCTATTTCCACAAGTACGTCTTTGGGAAGTCTCGCAACTTCGACACATGAACGGGCAGGAGCATTTTCAGTGAAGTACTTTGCGTATGTTTCGTTGACCTTGCCGAATTCGTTCATGTCCTTAATGAATACGGTTGTTTTGACAACGTCCGACATGTCGAGCCCCTGGCTTTCAAGAACGGCTTTCATGTTTTTGAGAGCCTGTTCTGCCTGGCACTGTACACATCCCGGAACGACCGTCATTGTTTTGGGATCGAGAGGAATCTGTCCTGAGAGGAATAGGAATCCTCCCGTTTTTACTGCCTGAGAGTACGGACCTATTGCTGCCGGAGCGTTTTCAGTGCTGATAATTTCTTTCATTTAAATAACCCCTTTCAGTTGTTTGTAAATTTCGTTCGTTAAACAAGTATATTTTACAGCATTACCCGTGAGCTGTGTTGGCAAAGATGCCGATTTTTTGTGCTATTATCTTATTTGTATTCAGAACTGTGATGTTTGTTTTTGCGAGGTGGTTTTTTTGAATTGGAAGGTTAGGTTGTCGCTGGCAGCGGCTCATGCCATAAAGCCCGGTCTGCGTGCCAACACTCTGGCGTCAGTGATGATCTTCATACTCAGAGCCATAGGCCCCAGAAGGTCTGTTGCGGAAAAAAATATTGAGCTTGTTTTTCCGGGCATAGCGCGGGAAGAGAGGGACAGGATTGTTCGGGAATCATACGAAAATATGGTGTGGACCGGTATAGAGCTGCTTGCTCTGCACTCCTGCCCGGATGAACTGGATAGATGGGTTGAAACGGTCGAGGGTGAGGAACATCTTGAACGTGCGCTTGAGAGCGGGCGCGGCGTCATCGGCGTGTCGGCTCATATGGGAAACTGGGAGCTGGGAGGTGCGTGGTTCGGGCATCACACCGACGCTGCGGCAATAGTTCGGTTTGCGGACAGTCCGTATCAGAGGGAGATTATTGAGGAGCTTCGCTCTGTTGACAACGGGCTTTTCATAGACAAAAGAGAACCTTTGATGCGCGCCATAAGCCACTTGAAGAAAAACGGTTTTCTGTTTCTGCTCTCCGACCAGCATGGAGGGGGAAGCGGTATAGATGTTCCGTTCATGGGGCAGATAACGTCTACAGTGACTGGAGCCGGCGTATTTGCTCACCTGCTGAAGTCGGTGATTCTTCCGTTCTACGTAGTCCGCATAGCTCCGTTTCGTCTGAAGCTTGTCATTGAACCGCCTATAGAGTGTGAGAGAGTCAGAGACAGGGAGACGTTTGTCCGTAATGCCACAACCAAGGTGAACGAGGCTCTCGAACGTATGATAAAGACGGCTCCGGGGCAGTGGCTTTGGCAGCACAGGCGGTTTAGGGAGGCAATAGATGGCTGATATCGGCGGGATATATATTTTTATGGCGTTTTGGGTCGGCGCAATCGTCGGTTCTTTTATAAACGCGGCGGCTATGCGTACCGTTGCGGAGAAGAGCTGGTGGGGCAGCGAGCGTTCCGTATGTGATAAGTGCGGGCGGGTTCTCTCGTCTCCGGATTTGATTCCGGTGATTTCATACCTTGTTTTACAGGGACGCTGCCGCACATGCAGGAACCCCATCGCCCCGCGCCATTTTTTTGCGGAAGTCGGAACCGGAGCTGCGGCCGCTCTGTTGGTGTGGCATCTGGGATTCTCGCACGCGCTTCTTATCGCTTCCTTTATGCTGCCGTTTCTTCTCTTTCACGCATTGACGGATGCGGAATCGGGATATATATATGACTCTTGGGCTATTGCAATGGCGGTTACAGGGATTGCTCTAAGATTTATCGGAGGAGTGCCCGCCGTGATAGACGGAGTTATAGGAGCCGCCGCCGGTTTTGGTTTTATCTTTGCCATCGTGTTTATAAGCAGAGGCGGTATGGGCGTCGGAGATGCTATGCTTATGCTGGGCATAGGCGCTTTTCTCGGCTGGAGGTTCTTGATTATCGCCCTCTATTTGGGGTTTATGACAGGGGGGCTTGTCGTCATTCCCCTTCTCATAATGAAAAAGGTCTCACGCAAGGACGCAGTTCCGCTCGGCCCGTTTCTGGCGTTCGGTGCGTTTGCCACAATATTTATCGGCAGAGCTCTGCTGTCATATTTTAATTTTTCCGTGGTCTGGCCGTGGATAGCGAATTAAACTCAGATTTGTGTATAAAATACGAGGGAGGTTTTAATATGAATATGGTGTCAGAGATGAATCCCTTTCGTTTTCGTATGCCGCGGGAGATTATCTTTTCTGTCGGTTGTGTGATGCAGACCGCAGAAAAAGCCGCTGCATTGGGTGCGAAACGTCCTCTCTTTATTACGGGCTCGAGCATGGCAAAGAATGTTGTTCTGACAAAGCTGATGGACTCTGCAAGGGCGGCTGGAATGGAGCCGGGGCACTGGGGGCATGTTAAACCCGAACCGCCTGTCTCTCTGCTCGACGAAGGAGTGCGCTTCATTATCGAGGGCGGCTATGACTGCATCATAGCGTTCGGCGGGGGAAGCTCTATGGATTTTGCCAAGATGGCTGCCGTTATGGCTTGTAATCCCTCTGTGCGAGTTTCTGACGTTACGGGGAATGAAAAAGTTCCGGCAAGGGGACTGCCCACGATAATGATTCCGACCACAGCGGGAAGCGGTTCCGAAGTTTCCGCTGTCGCGGTCTTCTCTTTTGAGGAGGAGCATGTGAAAAAGGGCGTGTCGAGCGGGCATCTTGTTGCGGATATCGCGCTTGTAGATCCGGAACTGACAATGGAGCTGCCGCCGGGAATAACAGCCGCTTCTGGAATGGACGCTCTTGTTCACGGAGTTGAATCCTACTTGTCTCTCGGAACAAACGCCCTGACTCAGGATCTGGCTCTTGCCGCAATACGCTATATATCCCAAAATCTGGAAGCTTGCGTTAAAGACGGCTCAGACAGGGAAGCGCGTTCGTGGCAGATGTACGGAAGTATGCTGGCTGGAATGGCGTTTTCCATGTCGGGGACTGCTGGGGTACATGCTATGTCATACCCGCTCGGCGGAGAATACCATGTGCCGCACGGCGAGGCGAATACAGCTCTTCTGCGCTGGGTGATGGAATACAATCTCGAAGGCTGTGAGGAAAAATTTGTCCCGGTGGCAAAGGCAATGGGAGTTTTTACGGACGGAATGTCAGCAGTAGAAGCCGCCAAAGCAGCGCTTGCCGCTATGATAGATCTCGGTGAGAGAGT
>CAZBYL010000021.1:26887-36423 GCA_964496275.1 uncultured Synergistaceae bacterium
GCGTAAAGACGAGACTGCGTGATTTCGGAATACCCAAGGAAGCAGCCGCAACAATGGCTCCCGCAGCAATGAGAGAGACCAGGCTTATAACCAACAATCCGAGGAAGCTTGACGAGGAATCTGTTCGCAAAATTTATGAACGTGCGTGGTAATGTTTATAAAAATACTAATTTGGAGGTCATAATATGAGAACGAAGAACATTCTGGCGGTAATTGCCGCGGTCATTATAGCTGCGCTGTCTGCTCCTGCTTTTGCCGCGGGGGATATAATGCTCACGCTGCCGGACAAGGAGGGCGGCCCGAGCGTACTTGCTGCAATATCGAACAGGGCATCGGCCAAAATATTTGCGCGCCGCGACGTTTCTGTGAAGGATCTGTCAACAATACTTTGGGCAGCCACGGGAAGAAACAGGGAAGAAAAGGGCTGGACCATTCCTCTCGCAATGGGGCAGGCACCTTATATCAGTGTCTATGTCCTAATGAAAGACGGATGCTACATCTATGACTGGGATAAAAACATGCTTAAACTTGTAAGCGACAGAAAGGTTCTCACAAAAGCGGGCACGCAGGAGTTTGTCGGAACAGCTCCGATCGTACTTGCCTTTGCCACAAAGGGAAGCGGCCCCAGAATAGAGAGCTGGGCGGACGTTGCCGTGGGGGCTATGTCTCAGAATGTTTACTTTGCCGCTGAAGCCCTCGGCATGAAAACACGCTATGTCGCGTCTTTCAACAAAATGACTCTTATCGACGCTCTGAACATCGGACCTCTCTCGCGCATCATAGCGATAATGCCTGTGGGCTATTAGTTCCCGCGAAACACCAAATATTGAAAAACTCGCAAAGCCCGTTCTCCGCAGTCGGAGTTCGGGTTTTGTCTATTATTCACTCTGCGCGCGGGCAAGCAGATAATCCGTAAAAAGCTGTTCCTGCTTTGAAACGGGCGAGTTCTTTTTGCGCGAAATCATTATATCGCGAACGGCGCTTTCATCGTCTATCTTATAAAAACATAGCTTGTCCGTAGGTTCTACGAACTGAGTTATTGAGGCTCGCACAAAGGCTATTCCCACGCCGTCCTTGGCTAAATAGTACGATGTAAGCAGTTGATCCAGCGACATAGATATATTGGGTGTAAAGCCCGCATTCCTGCACATGTGAAGGGCGCGCCTGTACATATCGTTACCCTTTTTCAGGAGCAAAAAGGATTCGTCTCTGAATGCAGAGAGGGATACTGCGCTGAAATTATCGGATACAAAATCCCCGTTCTGCACGCAAGAAAAAGGAATGGCATAACCTTTCATACGGGCATTTATCTCATTGACAGCCGGAACAGCCAGAATAATATGCTCTCTCTTCCACAAAACCGATGTAAATACCCTGGGGTCTAACGTCTCCACGTCAAGGATAATATCCAGAAGTCCGGACTGCAAAGAGTCCGAAAGGTCGGGTGCATTACACTCGATAAGGTTTATCCTGCAATCGGCATGCCTGTTTCTGAAATTCTGTATAATTTCGGGAAGAACGTACACGCAGAAAAAAGCCGCGCTCCCTACGTTGATAACGCCTTTTACGCTCTCTCTCAGACCGGCAATACTCTCTGCAAGCTCGCTCTCGATGGCCATTATTTTCTCCGCGCTTCTGATATACAGCCTTCCCGCTTCCGTAAGGCGAATAGGATTGCTGCTGCGGTCAAAAATAGGCATCTGTAATTTTTCTTCGGTCTTCTTTACAATGGCGCTCAAAGCGGGCTGAGATACAAAAAGCTTCTTTGCCGCTTTAGAAAAGCTCCGTTCTTTGTACACCTCATAAATATACTCCATGCTTCTCTGCATCTCCGTGCCCCCCAAAAAAAGATCTCATCTTCTCATACGGCAGAAACACATTATAAAAAATTTTATATATCATAATATTTTTTATATACTTTGTATATAATTTATTCTATTTGCATGTGAGGTGATAAATTGCTAGACTCGCACTACGGGAAAAACTCGTTTGCCTTTTGCGATACCATAGAGAGGGAGAGATTCGTATGAACAAACTTGAAGAAAAATTTATGAAGCTCGGAGTGGACAACGCACCGGGGCAGGAAGTCCGCAGAAAGGATGCCGCTTGCGATATTAGGGGAGAAAAAATTCCGGGCACTCCGGTAGACTTCTCCCACGGAGACGTTGACGCCCACAAACCCATCCCGGGAAGCATCGACCTATTCTGCGAAGCATACGAAGCCGGCGGGAAACAGGCATATACGGAATACAGAGGAAGCATGTCCATAAGGCGCGGCCTTGCCGCAAAAGTCTCGGCCTTCACCGGAAAAAATATAGATGCTGAAAACATCATAATAGCGCCCGGAACGCAGGGCGCGCTCTTTCTTGCGATGGGAGCTGTTGTCGGCAGAGACGATAAAGTAGCCATTGTTGAGCCGGACTACTTTGCAAACAGAAAAATAGTGGAATTTCTGGACGGTGTTGTCGTGCCTGTGCAAATGCGCTACGAAACGGCAAAAGAGGGAGCCGGTATCGATCTGGCCGGACTCGAATCCGTCTTTAAAGATGGGGTGAAGGTATTCCTCTTCTCAAACCCCAACAACCCGACAGGCGTAATATATTCGCCGGAAGAAATACGAGAAATTGCAAGGCTCGCAACGAAGTATGACGTTACAGTTATAGCCGACCAACTGTACTCGCGCCAGATTTTCGACGGTAGGGTGTACACCCACATGTGCGCGCAGGACATAGACGAAGATAACCTTGTGACAATAATGGGACCGTCGAAAACAGAGTCCCTAAGCGGATTTCGTCTCGGTATAGCATTCGGATCCGCTCGAATAATTTCACGCATGGAAAAACTGCAGGCAATAGTATCCCTGCGCGCTGCGGGATACAATCAGGCCGTCACGAAAAATTGGTTTGCAGAACCAGAGGGCTGGATGGAACGCAGGGTTGAAGATCACCGTGAAATCAGAGACGCTCTGCTTGAACGCCTTGCCGAGATAGAGGGAGTTACTGCAAGACCTACAGAGGGCGGAAGCTACCTGTTTGTGAAAATGCCAGAACTTGACGTCAGCATCTGTGATTTTGTAAAAGCTCTGCGCGCACTTGCAGACGTAACGGTTACGCCGGGGACGGAATTCGGTCCCCAATTTACAAACTGCTTCCGCATAAACTTCTCCCAAGATAAAAATGCCGCTTGTGATGCCATAGACAGAATCGGCGCTGTGATAGACAGGTACAGAAAATGAGTCAGATCCCCATTCCGCAGGGCAAATACAAACCTGCGGCACGTTTCAAAGACATAATATTCACGTCAGGAATGACTCCCCGCGAAAACGGACGGCTCATAATATCCGGCGCGATAACGGCCGACTCCGACATTGAAAACTACAGAGAGCCCGTTCGCACAGCGTCGCGAAACGCTCTGGCTGCGGCAGAGTCTCTTCTTGAGAGCGGAGAAGAAATCGTACAGATACTTAGCCTCCATGTGTACATAAATGCGGAAAAGGGCTTTGTCTCCCATGCAAAAATAGGAGACATGGCATCGGAATACTTTGCCGAAACCCTGGGTGAAGCCGGGATAGGAACAAGAGCCGCAGTAGGCATGGGCACTCTGCCGGGAGACGCCCCTGTGGAGATAGAAATTATAGCCGGAGTCAAAAAAGCGTAAACAAAAAAAACGGGCATGGAGCCGAAACTCCATGCCTGTCTAAGATTACAACAAATCTTTGCCGCAAACACCGGTTTAAGTAGGAGCTGAACTATTTTTCCGGCCTGTACACCAAAACGGAGCACGGTGCGTAGCGCACCACCTTTGCCGCGGTGCTTCCCATCAGAATCTCTTCGATTGCACTGTAGCTTTTGTATCCCAAGTAAATTAGACCCACGCCGTTTTGCTTTGCGTACTTTATTATTTCTTCACTCGCTTCGCCCTGTGCAAGATATTCGTCTATATTTGTGCCGGGCTTCCGTCCCGATTCAAGAATTACTTCCTCCATTACTCTGTGGAGGTTCTTTTTTGCGCTGTCGGTCAATTGCTGCTGATCTGTTTTGCTGAGCGGTGATATGAACGCTTTGATATCATAGCCTTCAAGGAATCGTGATGGCTGTGGTGCACAGTGAAAGAAAACAACGTCCTTATTACCCTCCAGAGCCATCTTATATCCGCTGTGCGCAACCGCCTTGCCTATTGGGCTAAAATCTACCGCGATAAGAATTTTCATAAATCAAAAACCTCCGTTCATAGTGATATTATGTGAATAGTTAAATTTACACAATCATTGTATCATTAAGGGCATAAAAGGATATAGGGGGATTCTCGTATGAAATACATATTTGACGTTGCCTTTCTGCCTGATGAAAAATTGAAGGAGCATGACTGCCGCCTTGTCGTTGACCTTCTTCGCGCCTCGACGCAGATAACTACGTTCTTTGATATCGGGGGAGAGGTGTTGCTTCCTGTAACGGAAGTGGATGAGGCTCTTGAATTACGAGAGGCGTTAGGCTCAGATTGGAAGCTTATGGGGGAGCGGGGCGGTGTTATCATACCAGGTTTTGATTTCGGCAATTCGCCGCTTGAACTCTCAAACGGCGGCGGTGCTCAGCACGCCATAATAACGACTTCAAACGGTACAAAAGCTATTATGAAAGCGGCTCATGATTGCACGGAAGTCAGGGTCGCCTGTGTCCGGAACGCAGAGGCTGCGGCATGGGAAGCTTTGTGCGCAGGAACAAAAATAGGTATAATCGCCGCAGGACGCAACGGTGAATTTTCCATCGAGGACACAGTCTGTGCGGGGATGCTCGTGGAAAAAATGCTCGCCCTTGCTCCGTCAAACGGAGCGGATGAAATGGAGCTTACAGACGGAGCTATCGCCGCCATGGCTCTGTGGCACCATCTGGGCGGCGACATATCTTCCGTGATTATGGAATCCGAGCACGGGCGTATTTTGCAGGGGCTCGGATTCACGGACGACATCTTCTTCTGCTGCGAACTTGATGCAACCGCTACCATTCCAAAGCTCACATATTTCAACGGAACTCCTGCTCTTATAGGACGGTAGGGAGCGGGTTTTGCAGCATGCGCTCTGTCGGCTTTCTTGTATTTTGTTTGCCCAAACAACAAGCTCCGTGCTTTATGAGGCACGGAGCTTCTGATTTACTTTATAATGTCTTTTCCATTTCAGTAACGAGTTCTTCGAATACGGAGAGTGTCTTCGGGAAGTCAAGTCTGCCGAGTCCGACACGGAAGTGGTTTGTATCAATACCGTACGCACGTTCTCCTATAATAAGCAGCTCTTTCTCTGACGTAGCTTTTTCGCACATTTCAGTGACATCAAACGGAGGCAGAAGTTTGGGGAATGCGGTGGAACCTCCGTTGGGCTGAATCCAGTTAAAAATCTTTCTGTGTTTCTTGAAGAAGGCCTCGGCAATAGCAAGGTTATCCAGTACGATTTTGTGGTTGCGCTGAAGCAGAGTATCCGCATTTCTCATTGCTATCGTTGCAAGTATCTCGCCCGGCGCGTTGCTGCTGAGTGTTGTGTAATCCTTGTAAACCGAGCAGTCGGAGAGAACCTGTCTGTTTTTTGTTGCAATCCAGCCCATTCTCGTGCCGGGCAGACCGTACTTATTGAGTCCGCCGACAACCGTGGCTCTGGGGTACAGATCCGCCAGCGAGGGAAGCGCTGCGCCCGGGTCGTGCTCCATCCCTCTGTACGTTTCTTCGCAGAACACCCACGTTCCCATTTTGTCAGCCATGTTCAAAATTCTGTCCATCTCTGTGCGAACAGGAATATAACCTGTCGGGTTATTCGGAATGTTCATGATGAGCATTTTTGTCCTGGGAGAGATATTCTCCGCAAGGAAATCTATATTAAGGCGCCAGCCCCAAGATGTTATTTCAAGCGGCCAGCGGATGACCTTGCAGCCTAACGAGCGCGGTATCTCATAAAGAGAGGGAAGCGCCGGCTGCATTATAATGACCTCATCTCCCGGGTCGAGCATAGTGTTCATGAATATAAAAATGCCTTCTTCCGGAATAACCTCAAGAATATCAGACTGCCTGATGGACGAGTATCTTTTTGCAACCGCTTCTCTGAAAAGGGAAAATCCCATCTGGCTTGTGTAGCCGAGGCTTAGATTATCCCAAAGATTTCTGCACTCATCATCCGCCATCGCGAGAATTTCTTTCATTGTGCAGAACTCACAGGCCGACTGGCTCAGCATATACTTTGTCTGTGCTTTATAACGCGCAAAAAGTCTTTCCAGTTTGAATTCTTTAATTTTCATAAGGGTTCTCCTCTCTTGTGTCCTATGAAATTTTAGGAAAACATTCTCTTGTGCAGCATAAGTATAACCTTTTTTTGCGGCTCTGTAACCCAAAAAATTAAAATAGTCTTTTGTGCGCTGTTTCGGAAAGTTGGGTTGATGCCGCACGATAATATATAATAGAATCCAAGAGAGGGCGGAGTCGGTGCAAAGCAAAAAGATTCCTGTGCATACTTCAAATATATCACGCTGCCACATTCGCCTTATATGCAATAAAATCAGTTTGACACAATAAAAAATTAGATTTAGTCATCTTTTGTTTCGATAAAGTTTTGAATAGACTATTGCAATCTGATATATCTGTGCTAAACTTCAAACTATGAGAGGGGAATATCCATGAGCGGCGAGGATCACTTCACATTAAAATCATTACGGGAAAAAGTCTATGACTATCTCAGGATAAACATGAACGAGGGGAATATTCGCCCCGGCGGGTTTCTGAACCTGAATGAGATCAGTCTTGAACTGGGGATGAGCCGAACTCCCTTGAGGGATGCTCTTTTTCAGCTTGAATCCGAAGGATTTGTAACAATATACCCAAGGCGCGGCGTTGTCGTAAACGGGCTCACTTTGGAGAAAATACGCAACATATATGAAATTTTGGGTGGGCTCGAATCCGCTGTCATAGTCTTGGTTGCTCTCAGGTTCAGAGAAAAAGATGCAGATACGATGGAAAAATGTAACTGCGCAATGCGCAAGGCTCTTGACCAGAACAATTACGCCAACTTCTACAACGAAAATCTGAAATTTCACAACGCATACCTCAGTTTGTCAGATAACAGAGATATGCTGAACTACATAAAAATACACAAAGAGCGTCTGTACGACTTTCCCAGAAACAAAACATTCGTCAAAGAATGGGAAATACACTCGCTCGACGAACACAAGACAATGATAGACCTCTTCCGCAGGGGAGACTTTAACGGAGCCGCCGAATTTGTAAGAGATGTCCACTGGTCGTTCTCCGTACAGGAAAGATTCATCAGAAAATACTACTTCGCGCACCATTCGGAGTTGGACGTATCTGAGGAGGGCTAATATGCCGGCTAAAGGAATTATTTTCGATATCAAAAGATATTCTATACACGACGGTCCGGGAACGAGGACAACAGTACACTTAAAAGGCTGTCCGCTGTCATGTTGGTGGTGCCATAATCCGGAAAGTCAGGCCGTGCTTCCAGCGGTTCTCTTCCGCGCCGAAAAGTGCATAGGCTGCGGCGCCTGCGTGGAGGCCTGCCCCAACAATGCAATCTCCGTTCAGGATGGCGTACTTGTTACGGACTCCGGGTTGTGCTGCGGCTGCGGAATATGCGAAAAAGTTTGTCCAGCGGAAGCCCGCGAAGTGTGCGGGAAAAAATACAGCGTCGAAGAGCTTATGCAGCAGCTTCGCAAGGACGAAATATTCTTTCGTGACGGCGGAGGAGTAACCTTCTCCGGAGGAGAACCCTTCTCTCAGCCGGAATTTCTTCTTGAAGCTCTGAAAGCATGTCAGGCAGAAGGATTTCACCGTACCGTGGACACCTGCGGTTTTGTGCAGAAGGACGTAATTCTTGAAGCGGCAAAATACACGAATCTCTTCCTGTACGATGTAAAACACATGGATCCCGTGAAACACAAAGAATATACGGGAGTGGACAACGCCATAATACTCGGCAACTTAAAGGCTGTTTCAGAGGCCGGAGCCAGGATAAACATAAGATTCCCATTCATGCCGGGGCTCAACTCAGATGATGAAAATGTCCGAAGCCTAGGCAAGTTCGTCAAAGAGCTCAAAGGTATAACCGCGGTGAACATACTGCCATATCACACAGTTGCCAAGGGAAAGCACGAAAGATGGAAAATGGACTACCTTCTTCCTGACCTTATGCCTCCGACGGAAAATCAAACAAAACACGCAGCCGAGATACTGGCGGGATGTGGACTTTCGGTACACATAGGCGGATAACAAAGCAAACAATGCCGGACAAATCCGACAAAAAAATAAATCACACAGCAGGAAAAACATCACATTACATCGAATTTGGGGAGGAATAATCATGAACGAACGTATTCAGCGTCTTCGCGACGAAAGCTTCTACGCGCATCCCTCTATCTGCATCGAAAGAGCGGTTCTCACAACAGAGTTTTACAAAGAACACGACGGCAAGCTTCCCATGCCTGTGCTTCGCGCTTCAAACTTCAAGTATATCTGTGAAAACAAAAGCCTCTACATGGGCGGCGAGGAACTCATCGTCGGCGAACGCGGCAAAACGCCCAAGGCAGTTTCCACGTTCCCTGAACTCACCTGCCACTCAAGACAGGACCTTGAAATACTCAACACACGCAAACAGCAGAACTACACCGTAGCATCGGCGGACATCGACAAATACGAAGAATTTGTCGAACCCTTCTGGCGCGGACGCTGCATGAGAGACAGACTTTTTGAGCGTATGCCCGCTGACTGGACACTCCTCTACGAAGCCGGTACATTCACCGAATTCGGAGAGCAGAGAGCTCTCGGACACACGGCGCTTGACGACCTTATCTACACAAAAGGCGCTCTCGACCTCAAAGCGGACATAGCGGAAGCGCGTGCCAAGCTTGATTTTATCAATGACCCCGAAGCCACAGCAAAAGACGAACAGCTCCAGGGCATGTCCATATCCTGCGATGCGGTCATCGTCTTTGCGGAACGCCACGCAAAACTTGCCGAGGAAAAAGCGGCCGTTGAGACAGACCCCAAGCGCAAAGCAGAACTTCTCAAAATAGCCGACGTCTGCCACCATGTACCGGCACACGCTCCCCGCGACTTCTGGGAAGCCGTACAGATGTACTGGTTCGTTCACCTCGGAACAATAACGGAGCTCAACGGTTGGGATGCTATGAGCCCCGGCCACCTTGACCAGCACCTCGCGCCCTTCTACGCAAAAGGGATAGCCGACGGCACACTCACGAGAGAATCCGCAAAAGAACTCCTCTCCTGTCTCTGGGTGAAAGTAAACAACACACCTGCGCCTCCAAAAGTCGGAGTAACCGCAGCAGAAAGCGGAACATATAACGACTTCACAAACATAAACCTGGCAGGGCTCAAAGCCGACGGTTCTGACGGTTCAAGTGAAGTCACATACATCTGCCTTGAAATATTCGACGAACTCCGCCTCCTCCAGCCACAGGGCAACATTCAGGTCAGCGAGCGCACACCGGACAACGTCCTCCGCGCCGCAGCCAGAGTATTCCGCAATG
>CAZBYL010000022.1:0-35034 GCA_964496275.1 uncultured Synergistaceae bacterium
GGTGGTTTCGGATTGCAGCCACTCCGTTCCGTGATCGACGGCACGGACGGAGTGTTCCTCTCAGGCGGAACAGCTAAATTCTGTTTTTCTCTTGCTGTCACCGAATAAATGGCCTTTTCGTTATGCCTGTTTTTCTCATACATCTTTATTTCCCTTTTTGCTTTAGATTTTTTAAATTTCTCCATAATGTGCTTCTTGAAAATGTTGTTGCTCTTGAGAGCTCTTGCTGTGCTGTTTTTCGAGCAGCCGTATGTTATATAATTATCATCTTAGATAACATATTGCATGTGTTTAGGATAACATATAGTTTACTAAAAGGCAATAGTAACTTCATATAATTACGTGTGCGGAGCATGTCTGACACGAATGTAATGCATTTTGGAAAAAGCAGTTTGTAATGGAGGTCCTTGAGACAATAGAAATCGGTGAATCTGTCGCAAAGCCCTTTACTTCATATTTGTCTCGGCACAGCTAATGTTTGTTTTAGGATACATCGCCAACGAAGCCTTTCCCCCATCTACTATGCTGAAGCATTGCAAAATCATGCGGGTTGTAATCGGTAGTTTTATTATGCACTATACAGGCTGTTTTTCAAAAATTCAGCGGCGGTGCTGCCTTGCGGCGCACTGCCGCCAAGCTTGCTGCTTTCCCTGTATATGGATATGTATTTGAATAATTACAAAAACATCGCCATGTACAGGGGGTATATGTCAATTTTGTCGGATGTGCCTATATTTCCGGAATGTAATTTTATGCCGCGTGGTACTCCGTAATTTTCTATTATTGCGTTCAGCGATTTTGATTTTTTATTTTCCGCTGATTTTACCTCTGCGGCGACCGCTTTTTTATTTTTTCTGATGAAAAAATCTATTTCTATCTGCGAATTATACTCAAAATAGTAAAGTTTCTTGCCGGATTTTGCGAAGATATCCGCAATTATGTTTTCATACACTGCTCCTTTATATATTCCGAGATTGCCGTCCATAATATCTGCCTGAGAACCATCCTCAAGCATGGATGTCAGCAAGCCTGTGTCTCTCATGTATATTTTAAATACATCGCTTTTTGCATTTCCTTCAAAAGGCAGTTCCGGCGAGGATAGATTATGGCAGAAGTTAATGATGCCCGCGTCATAGAGCCACATGAGGCTGCCTCCGTATTTTCTTGCAGTTCCTTTGTTCTCTACAAGGCTGTATTGGAATTTTTTATAGTCTTTTGACAAGTGTTTGGGGATTGAGAAAAAACATGCCCGTGCTTTTGCTTTTTCCGCACCACCCGCGTATTTTGCAATATCATCCGCGTAATCCGTAATTATGGCTTTTTGAAGACGCAGAGTATTCGCAAAATTATGAGTTGTGACAAATTCATTGACAACACGGGGCATTCCTCCGACAACAATATATTCTCGGAAAAGCTCTGTCATTTTTTCATGCATCGCTCTGGGTACTTGTTCCTGTCTCTCAAAATAACCCTTCACGTCATCTATTGATTTTTCCGATACTCCGTTTGCCCATAGGAATTCTTCAAAATCCAGTGAGTACATTTCGAGATATTCAACATATCCTACAGGATATGACGGGACATCTTTGTAATTGATGCCTAGCATGGAGCCTGACGCTATTACGTCAAAACGTCCGTCAGAGGTTAAAAATTTCAATGCGGTTCTGGCACGGGGACAGTTTTGTATCTCATCGAGGAAGAGTAATGTTTTATTTGGCACAAGTTCCGCACCGGGAACACGCAGAGATATCTGCTTTATCAAACTTTCAACATCCAAATCTCCATCAAATATAGCAGTGTAAGCTGGGTTTTCGTCAAAGTTTATGTATGTTCGAAATTGATAATTCTCAAGGGCAAACTTGTCTATGATATATGTTTTTCCCACTTGGCGCGCGCCCTTGACGATTAGGCTCATTTTATCCCGCCGTGTCTTCCATTTAACAAGTTCGTCCATAATTTTTCGGCGCAGCATAGGGTTTTCCTCCACATTGTGCATATTTAGGCACCGAATATTATAGCATATATACATATTTTAATGTCGAATATTAAACCGTAGATGCATATTTATCCGTCGAATCTGGAAATTTTGGGGGAGAGAAGGGTTTCAGAGGTTTAAACCACACGGAAATGAAAGTCCACATTTCTATGGTCGGGAAAGGGAGAAGAATGCGAAGTGATCGTAATGCTTAGCGGCACACAAATTCTGATGTACCGGATTTGTCAAATCTCCCGCACCTCATTCGTGTCCAAGATAAGGATTTGAAGTAACGCATCCGCTAATGAGATATCGTTGTTGGCAATAAAATGGCTGCAGTACATGTCATCGGCAAAACTGTCGCTGTCGCTGTCGGTAATGAAAGCGATGCTTAGGATGAATCTCTTCGCTTACAGGCTGTCAGATGAGTGGCTGAAGGATCCCTGTGAAGCGTCATCATGCCGGTTGTCGATGCACTTTGCACGGAGGTGAACTTGTGGACAAGAGCAAGTGTCGTCTTCGCGTGGTTGATAAGAAGGTTGAGGAATATCTGTTTGCCAATCCTTTACTTTTCATACTGTGCTAAATATGGCATTACTATATGGCGCTTTATCGTTGTTTGTAGTGCTCCGACACAAAAAGAGACTGCCTTGCGGCAGTCTCTTCAGTCTCTTTTGTGTTGGGGTTTATCTCATTACGTTCAGCAGTCCCATTGTGATTACGGGGAAATATGTGAAGAGCAGGAGGCAGCCCACCATTGCTAAGAATGACGGGATTATTGCCTTTGATATGTTCTCGATGCTTTCTCCGGATATGGCGGAGGCGACAAAGAGGTTGATTCCGTATGGCGGCGAGATGAAGCCGCACGCCAGGTTGACTGTGATTATGAGTCCGAAGTGTATCGGGTCTATGCCTATTGTTCTTACGACCGGAAGAAGGATAGGCGTGAGGATTATAACCGCTGCAATGTTGTCAACGAAGCAGCCTATAACGAGAAGGAATATGTTGATTACCATCAGGAGCATGAATGGTGTGCCGGCCAACTGGCTCATCCATGAGGCTATGTGCGCCGGAATCTGCGCCATTGCAAGGTAGCTTGCGAATGCCATGGAGAGTCCTATCATGAATTCGGTGGCTCCGTTTATGAGTCCGGAGCTTCTGAGGCATTCGTAGAGTGTCTTTCCGTCAAGCTCTTTGTATACGAATTTGCCTATGATGACGGAGTAGACGACGGCCACGACAGCCGCTTCGGTTGGGGTGAAGATTCCGCCGTAGATTCCGCCCAAGATTATGACGGGGACTATGAGAGCCCAGACAGCTTCTTTAAAGGCTTTGCTTACGTTAGCGAATGTAGGGCGTTCGGAGATGCTTACATAGTGTCTCTTTCTTGCCGTGCAGTAGCATACTGTCATGAGCGCGAGCCCTATGATCAGCCCAGGCACGATTCCCGCTATGAACATGTCGCCTATGGAGCACTGCGCGACTACGCAGTAGATGACAAACGGGATGCTGGGGGGAATGATGACGCCGATTGTGCCGGATGCCGCGGTTATGGCTGCGGCGAATGATGCGTCATATTTGCGTTCTTTCATTGAAGGAACCATGAAGGAGCCTATCGCGGATACTGTTGCCGGACCGGAGCCCGAGATTGCCGCAAAGAACATGCAGGCGAGTACCGTTACCATAGCAAGGCCGCCTGTGATGAAGCCGACGAGGCTTTCCGCAAGGTTTACAAGGCGTTTTGATATTCCTCCGTTGCACATGAGGGATCCCGCAAGTATAAAGAAGGGGATTGCAAGAAGTGGGAAGGAATCAAGACCTGTTACGGATTTTTGTGCGAGCATTATGAACGGTATGTCGGATGTGAGCCACATTGCTATTCCCGTTGCGAGTCCGAGGGTTATCCCGATAGGTATGCTCATTGCTATTGTTATTATAAGTATTGTAAAAAGGATTACCGCTTCCATGAGATATGCCTCCTATGCCTGCTCTGGCGTGGTTTCTTCGTTGTTTTTGCCGGCGAAGATTTTGTATATCTCAATAAGCAGTCTGATTGCCATAAGTCCGCAGCCGACAGGTACCGAAGCGTAGGGGATGGTCATGGGGATTTCCATTGCGGCCGAGAACTGTCCGCTTTCGTGGATAAAAAGAATGAGTTCAGTTCCGTACCATGTTAGAAAAAGGCTGAATATAAACCATATTAAAAGTATAAAACATTCAAAGTATTTGCGTGCCTCACCGTGAATCATGTTTGCGAACATTTCTACCCTGAAGTGGCTGCGTTCTTTTACCGCATAACTTGCGCCTATCCATGAAAGCCATAAAAATATAAAACGTGCCATTTCTTCGCTCCATGAGAGCGAGTTTGAGAATACGTAGCGCATTACCACCTGCAGGAATACCAGAACAGTCATTATCGCCATTGTCCAGACGATGAAGTATTCTTCAAAGTTGTTGATGAATTTTTTAATTGTCAAGATGCATGTCCCCTTAAACTGCCATTTGAAAATGGGCGCGTTCCTCTGGAGGATACGCGCCCGGAGGTTACGTTTACTTCTGAACTTTTCTTGCGATGTCCATTATTTCTTTGCCGAGGTCTTTTTCAAACTTCGCATAGACGACTTTTGTGGCCGCTACAAAGGGCTTCTTCTGCTCAGGTGTAAGTTCGTTGGCCTTCATGCCTGCCTTTGTTACTTCTTTCTTGAACTGTGACTCAAGTCCGGCTATTGTCTTGCGCTGCTCGTTCTGGAAGTCCTTTGCTGCTTTGATTACGAGTTCGCGGAGGTCTGCCGGGAGTTTTTCCATGAATTTCTTGTTTGCGATAAGAACTGTGACGGAGAATACGTGTCCTGTTTCTGAAACGTACTTCTGTACTTCGTAGAACTTACCGTCGGAGATCATTGCATAGGGGTTCTCTTCCGCATCAACTGTTCCCTGCTGAAGAGCAGTGTAGAGTTCGCCCCAGCTCATAGGTGTGGGGTTGGCGCCGAGTTCCTTGAAGTATGCAATGTGCATCGGGTTTTCCATTGTACGGATCTTGATGCCCTTAAGGTCTGCCGGTGTTTTGATGGGTCTCTTGCTGTTGGTGACGTGGCGCATTCCGTTTTCCTGGTAGCCGAGGTTCATGAAGCCTTTTGCGAGCATGTACTCGTTGAGTTTTTTGCCGAGGATGCCGTCGAGAGCTTCAAAAGCCGTTTTTCTGCTTGTGAAGAGGTAGGGGAGGTCAAGGACCTGGATTCTCTTGTCGAATCCTGCCATTGCAGAGCTTGCGGGAAGAGCCATCTGGATTGTGCCCATCTGGACGCCTTCGCAAAGTTCTCTGTCGCCGCCGAGCTGTGCGTTGGGATAAAGTTCAACCTTGATTTTTCCCTTTGATCCCTTTTCAACTGCGGGGACAAAGACTTTTTTCATTGCAAGCATGTCTGCATGTGTGTCGGAAACGATGGAACCTACTTTGATAACGTACTCGGGAGCTGCGAATGCCGGGATGCAAAAAACGGATACGATGAGTGCTGCCAATGCCATTACAAGATTCTTTTTCACTGTTGTTTCCCCCTTGTTTTTTTATGGTTACTTTGGAAAATCATTATTTTGTATGGCTGCTTTGTAACTTTGGAGCATCTGCTGCAAGGAACAAATAATATGTTTTTTGCAAAAGCCCCCTCCCGATGTAGTCTGATAAAAACATCTTTGGTTTTGAGCTTCGGCGCAGTTCGGCAGAAAATTTTTATTGCGGTATTAAGCTTTTCCGCCCTTTGTAACTCTTATCTCGCCTGCGTCCGCGTCTACTTCAACCCAGTCTCCATCGGAGATGACCTCAAAGGGATCTTCCTCCATGCGGTCGACCATCGTCGTGCCCATTACGACTGCTGCAGAGACTATTACCGGTTCTGTCTCACGAACAATGATTGCGGCCGGGAGCGTCTTTTTTGCCCAGAGCTGGTAGAATCCGTCTACCTGAACAACGGAGCTGCCCTTTCCGGACTGTACGACAAGAATTTTTCCCGCGATGCTTTTACCGTGTATTGCGTGGTTTCTTTCTATTACTTCCCCTGTCTTGGGGTCGCAGAGGTAGAAGCACATAGCGTCTTTTGATACTATTGCCTCACCGCTTCCGGATCCCTTGACAATGCAGCGGCACTTGTAGGTTTTTACTTCGCTCATTATTCGACCCTCCCATTGACCGCCGCGTCTATGCAAGTCGCAAGGCGGCGCACGACAAACGGCTGTCCTCTGCGTTCTCTGTAGTAGGCACACTTAGGCGAGTCTGTAACTCCGAGAGCGCCTTCAAATGATTTCCAGCAGGGTTCGTCTATACATGTGTCGGCTACGAGCCAGACTCCCATCGCGTCAAGTTCCGCACGCAGACCGGAGCGTTCCGCAAGCTCTAGCGCATCTATGGAGGTCAGAATCCAGAATGCCGTTTCGCTGTGCACCTTACGCCCTGCCATGAGTCTTTTGACGTCAAGGAGCTGTTCGTAGGTGTAGTGCGGGCATCCGAGCATTACGAGATTGATCTTTCCCGTGTCGCCGACGGAGATGTGAGCTTCCTGAGCGTCAAGAGCTTTTTGATCGATGTATGCCTCTGCCGAAGTCGGAACCTTGCGTCCTTTGAATGCCGCTTCAAGCGTGGGTGCTTCGGGGGTGATGCCTACAAAGTGGTACATAGCGACCGCCCCGCTGGTTGCCGCTTCCGCTCCGAAGTATAGGAAGTCTTCCGGGCGGGGGCGTCTTTCAAGGTTCTTAAAGCGGAGAACGGGGATGCGCGACCCGGCTATTTTGCCAACGCTGTATCCGAGGATTCCCCAGTCGTAAGGGTCCTTCATGTTTGCGTCCACATCTATTATGAATTCTCCGACTCTGTTCTCATCGAGGTGGAATCCATAATATGGGGTTTTTCCGATAACAGCGGCGGCAAGCGCGCTTACCGATGATTCTCTGTTGCTTCTGGCTCCGAGTACGGAGTTTACGTAGGGTGTCGCGCTTGATTCGGAGAATGCTATGTGTTCGCCCATGAAGGGTACGTTCGTGGCAAGACCCGGTGCGCAGCAGAATGTGAGTTTTGCGCCTATTCTGCGGTATACGTCAATGGTGCGCTCTCCGAGCTCGCGCTCTTCAGGTGTCACGTCATAGCGTTTTGTGAGGTTTTCCACGTCCCAAGAAGGGTTTGTCGTCGGAGGAACTTTGCACACGGCTCCGCCGTTTACGAGAAGTTCACACCAGTATGTGTCGCCTTCTTGACCGCTGAGCGCTACGTGAGCGCGGGACACCGGTATGAGTTTCTCGGCGTCAAACGCCTTGCCGAGCGCAACAAGAAGTTCCATTGCCTTCATGTTGCCTTCGCCCTGTTCGCCGTTTAGAATCCGTTTTTCTTCATCTGTTAAATACATGTCCGACCGCCTTTCAGATTACAGTTTTTCAAGTACGGGAAGTGATATTCCGCCTTTTGGAAGAATACCGATAGTGGCATTGGGAATCTGCCTCATCGCTTCATCAAGAGCCGCCTGTACGGTTGGGTAGGGTGTATAGTGTAGAACTTTCAAGTCTTCCTCGGTCAGGCCTTCGCTTACTGAAAATATTTTTGCTTTGTCACGGACTCTGCAGTTGCATACGGCAAGAACCGCCGATACTATGTCTGCTTCCGTGTCTTCGGGGGAAGCGGCGCGCAGTCCCGCCACGACATCTTTCAGCTCCATATCGAGCCAGTCGCGAAAATGCGGGTGGTTGTGCGCGAGACCCTCATAGCAGGGAGCTGCAAATACGATGATTCCGCCCTCTTTCACTGCAAAATATGCGCTTGTTACGCCTTTTTCCGCCTGCCAGTAGTCGAGGTCTGCCGGTGAAGAACTTACTACCACGATGTCTGCTAGAGCAGGCATGTCGACTTTGAATGATTTTTCCGCGACAGCCATTCCCGCTCTATGTGCTTTGACAAAGTCACCTGTGAATATTCCCGCGACGTCGCCTTCATAATTTTTTACAATATTAAGGATAAAGTCGAGCCCTACAATCTGAGCAACCTCTTCCATCCCCTTGCGGCAGGGATTGCCTTCCACCATTCCGAGAGGAATGTCGGGGCACAGTCCCGCTGTTGCGTGAGTCGCCGATGTTGTTACGAAGTCGCACACCCCGGGCTGAACAATTTTTGCTCCGCCTGAGTACCCCGCATCACTGTGCGGAACTATGTTGCCCATTCCGACCAGAAGATCTGCCTCCATTGCATAGCGGTTGACGTGAACGGGAATTTTGTAGCCGCCTGTTTCTACATGACCGAGGTCCACCATATCTTCGGCGATTGTTGCGTCGTGCTGGCGGACTTTAAAACGGCGCACCATGTCAGGACCTATTTTTTCTACGATTTCTTCGTCTGTCATTATTCTGTGAGTACCTGGTGCTGTGAGGAAGCTCATTGCTTCGTCTTTTACCCCGTTGTCGTTAAGGTATTTAACGACGACAGGCATTATCCGATCAAGGGGCGTATTGCGCGTGCTGTCTTCGATAAGGAATACAATGTTTTTCTTACCCTGCGCAAGCTCCTTAAGCGGGAGCGTTCCGAGCGGATTGTCCAGTGAGTAAAGAATTTCCGCTTCAAGATTCTCCAGCTTCGGAATATTCGTCATCTCTCCCGTATAAATGACAGATTTTTCGGGAGCTTCAAACTCTATTTCGCTGCTGCCGTAAGGAATTGTGTACCTCATTTATATGCCCCTCTTTCAGGATTATTTAAAATATATAGGGCTTCCCGCCGCAAAATTTTGCAGCGTTTGTGCAAAATAACCGAGGGAAGCCCAATTTTTGTTATTTAGTCTCTTTCGACAGTGATGATTCCGTCATCGGCGTTTACCGTTACCTTGTCTCCGTCTTTTACGTAGGTGTAGAAATCTTCGTCTACGTTATATACGGAAGGTATTTCCATTACCAAAAGCGCCGATACGAATACGGGGTCGGGATTGTGAAGCACGACGGCAACAGGAGCCTTGTTCTTCATGGCAATCTTGAAAAGTCCGTCCATCTGGACTACGGAGCTGCCTTTTCCCGCGTGTGCAACAAGCACAGTGTCAGCCATTGAGCGTCCTTCGAGGACGTGTTTCTGTTCAACGACTACGCCCGTTTCCGGCTCGATAAGGTAGAAGCATATCGCTTCGTCGCTGACTAATGCGGGGCCTGTCGCGCAGCCGGCCGCTATATGTTCGCATTTAAAGGTCTTTGTGCTCATATTCTTACCTCCCCGATGAGTGCCGCTTCTATTGCCTGTTCAAGTGGGCGAATCTTAAAGCCTATGTTGCGGATTTCATTGTAGTATGCACACTTCGGAGAATCTGTTACGGCGTTCTTGCCGTAGTATGGCCACCAACAAGGCGGCACGTCGATTCAGGTGTCTGAGACGATATGTCCGCCCGCGCGGTTGATATCGTCAAGGAAGCCCATTCTTGCGGCAAGTTCTTTTGTAAGGGAGCTTGTGAGAACCCAAACGTCCACCGCGAACTTCTTGCCTTTGCAGATTCTGGCGATATCGCCGACCTGACGGATTGAGATGTGGGGGCAGCCGAACATTGCGAAATCAATCTTTCCGGGCTTGCCGCAGATTCTTTCGCGAACCATGTCGAGATCCTTCTGCTCGATGACGACCTTTTTCTTGGGTTCTTTGCCGCCAAACGCGGTCTTAAGGTCGGGAGCTTCCGGCGTTATGCCTACTATGTGGTAGAGTCCCACTGCACCCGATGTATTGAGCTGGGCGCCGAAGTTCATAAAGCCTTCGGGGGTTGCTCTCTCGTCGATGCCTACAAATGCGGGAACTTCGGGGCCTTTGTAGATGAGTGGATAGCACCAGCCGAGAAGCTGGTAATCAAAGTCGTCCTTTATCTTTGCCTTCACTTCGACAAGAATTTCCGCTTTTCTGTTCTCGTCAAGGAGAAATCCGTACTCGGGCACGAGTCCCGTGATAGCGGCGCAAAGAGCGCTCTGTGAGGATTCTCTGTTTGTGCGCGCGCCTATTACCGAGTTGACATAGGGCGTTGCGCTGGATTCCGAAAATCCGATTACTTCTCCGTATGCGGGCACGTTCTGCTGAAGGTACGGCGTGCAGTTGAACGTAAGAGCCGCGCCTATCTTGCGGTAGGCTTCGTTTGTCTTTGTAACGATATCGACGCCTTCCTTGGGAACCTCTGCCAGATGCCTGTTCAGATAGCTCACGTCAATGCTGGGGTTGACAGTCGGTGCGATTTTGCACTTTCCGCCCATATTGACTAATTTCTCCACGAACCAAAGGTCCGCATCCTGTGCGCTGAGAGCGACGTGCGCCCTTGTAATCGGAACCATACGCTTTGCTCCGAAAACTCTGCCCAATCCTTCCTGAATCATCATGGAATAGGCGACAGCTTCTCCCTGCTCACCTCTGAGCATTCCGAGCTGTTCTTTCGTTAACTCCATTGCGACCCCTCACCTTCTTATATGTAAAGCTGCTGTTTTTTGTGATATCGAGAAATAATACAAGTTGTATAATGAATAAACGTTCAAAAAAATTGCCTTATTCAAGGCCACTAAATTACGTATCATTGCGTAGATATTAGTGTGTATTTTAAAAATTGTCAATCATTAAAATCTTGAGCTCTAATTGATGTTTTTGTTCTGATGTTTAAAAAATGTGCGTAAAACTTTTTTTAATTATGTCTTACGCACATTTTCGCTAAAAAAATGTTGTTAAATATTTTTTTATTTTTACTGTATTGCGTGGAGCAGACCGAGGGAGACAGACGGGAAATATGTGAACAGAAGCAGGCAGGCTATCATTGCGAGCAGCGGCAGAACAATTGCGCGCGAAATATTTTCAATACTCTCACCCGATATTGCGGATGCGACAAATAGGTTGATGCCGTACGGGGGAGTGATGAATCCGCATGCGAGGTTGACTGTCATGATAAGTCCGAAGTGTATGGGGTCAACTCCGACTGCCGTGACTATCGGGAGCAGTATCGGCGTGAGAATGATGACTGCTGCGATGTTGTCTACAAAACATCCGATGATGAGCAGGAACACGTTTATTATCATGAGAATCACTATCGGGTTCTGCGAAACGCTGCCGAGCCACTGAGCCATGTGGACGGGGATCTGCGCAAGTGCGAGGTAGTTCGCGAACGCCATTGAGAAACCTATCATGAATTCCGTCGCTCCGTTTATGAGACCGGAGGTGCGGAGGCATTCGTAAAGTGTTTTTCCGTCAAGTTCTTTGTATACAAATTTGCCTATGATTACTGAGTAGACGACCGCGACAACAGCCGCTTCCGTCGGTGTGAAGATACCGCCGTAAATGCCTCCGAGAATAATTATCGGGACTATGAGAGCCCATACCGCTTCACGGAACGCTTTGCCGACTGCCTTGAGGGTGGGCGGTTCCATTGATGCCTGGTATTTGTTTTTCTTGGCTGTGTAGAAGCAGACGGCCATAAGAGCTACGCCGATGATGATTCCGGGAACGATACCGGCAATAAACATGTCGCCTATCGAACACTGGGCTACGACGCAGTAGATGACGAAGGGAATGCTGGGCGGAATGATAACGCCGATTGTTCCCGCTGCGGCCGTGATTGCGGCGGCGAAGCTTCCGTGGTACTTACGCTCCTTCATCGAAGGTATCATAAACGAGCCGATTGCGGAAACTGTTGCGGGGCCCGAGCCGGAAATGGCGGCGAAGAACATACATGCAAGGACGGTGACCATCGCCAGTCCGCCTGTTATTAATCCTACAAGGCTTTCTGCGAGGTTGACAAGTCTGCGTGAAATACCGCCGTTGCACATGAGAGCTCCCGCCAAGATGAAGAAGGGGATTGCAAGCAGCGGGAATGAGTCGAGTCCCGTGACGGACTTCTGTGCAAGAATCATCATCGGGATATCTGTCGTTGCCCAGATGCAGATTCCTGTGGCGAGTCCGAGTGTGATACCGATAGGGATACTGAGCGCGATAGTGACTAAAAGTACGCTAAAGAGGATAACGGCTTCCATAATTTATAGGACCTCCTCCGTATATGTGGGTTTCTGAGACGGGTCGTATTCGCCTGAGATTATTTTCTTAATTTCGACTATAAGACGTATGGACATCAGTCCGCATCCGACGGGCACAGACGCATATGCCCAAGACATCGGTATTTCCATTGCTGCGGAATTTTGCCCTGTCTCGGTGAGGAAGAGAATTAGCTGTGTTCCGTAGTATGTCATGACGACGCTGAATATAAACCAAATGAAAAGCACGAGGATTTCAAACGACTTGCGATTCTTGCCCTTTACCATGTCTGCGAACATTTCAACGCGGAAGTGGCTGCGCTCTTTTACCGCGTAGCTGGCTCCGATCCAAGAGAGCCACAGGAATATGAAACGGGCGAGTTCCTCGCTCCAAGACAGAGAATTATTGAACAGATAGCGCATGCACACCTGGATAAAGACAAGGATTGTCATTATTGCCATTGTCCAGACTACGAAGTATTCCTCAAAATTGTCGAGGAATTTTTTTACGGTCATAGCGATCTCCCCTTTTTTGTTCTTAGGCTGCGGCGCAAGCAACGCCGCAAAAACAGCCGCATGCAGCAAAGTGAGTACAGTAACGTGATTGCTGCGTAGAAGCATTTCTGAATGAGTAATGCGAAAGGTTCAGTTCTGTTTGTGAATTGATTGGGGTGACTGTGCTTTGTGCCGGAACTATTTCCGGCTTACGACCAACATTGTCAAAGAGTGTTCTTTGTCTGAAGGTTTTTGGATTGAGTAGGAAATGAATGAACGGGTGCTGTCGCTGTCCGCTGCATCACAGCAGGCCGGAACGGGTGTTCCGAATGCCTTGACGCTGTCCTCTGTGTAGCGGGCACGCGCTGATGCAAGAGGCTGAGATGCCGTTGCGGAAGCCAGAAGCATAGACGTGCGGCTCTCGCCGTAAGCTGCGCCGGCGGTGGATGTTATAGCATAGGGTAAAAATACAATCTGTATAATGAAAAAGAGTAAAATAACAGACCATATAGTATTCTTCATTTGCATCCACCTTTCCGACTAAGTTCTAAGAATTCTAAATCTTATGATAAAGTAAACATTTAAAGCGGTGGGTTCAATGTTACAAATACTTAATATAAAATACGCATATTTGCCTAGCAAAATATCGATGTGCGTGGCAATCACTGTATCACTAGTTTGATGTGTATATGCCTATGTAGTCGTTGTTGCACAGAATATGATTTTCAATTGCCTTTTTCAGTGATTCCGAGTCATGATTTTCAAACGCGGAGATGATGTCAAGGTGCTGGTTTATTGTTTCAACATCGAACCTCTTTGTACTCCAGTGTGCATAAATGTATCTGTCTGTCTGAAAGCGGAGTATTCTGAGAAAATTTCTGAGTCTGTCGTTCTCGCAGCTGTCGATGTATGAAAAGTGAAGCGCATCATCGGCATTGGACAATTCATCAACGGGGACTTCTTCCCCTCTTTCCACTCTGCTTAGAAAATCGGTCCATACCTCTTTGTGCTGCGTCATTACCGACGGAAGGATAAGGAAAATGGAGGACACTGCCGCCATCGGCTCCAGAACGACTCTCAGTTCGTTTATTTCCATGAAAGTTTTTTTGTTCAGCTCCGTGACAAACGCGCCCTTACCGCCGATAATGCGAAGAAGCCCTTCCTGCTCAAGGAGTGTTATCGCCTCACGTACCGGGGTTCTGCTCATGCCGAGCATTTCGGCAAGCCTTGGTTCGCTAAGCGGTTCACCTTGGTCAAATTTGTTGTGCAGGATCATCGTGCGGATCTCATTTGCAGCTTTATCAGCAAGCCTTATGACGTTTCTGTTTTTCCCGATGTTGGCTAAGTGGTCTTCTCCTTGCACGGGATACCCCTCCTATGTTTTGTAAATCTTCTCATCGTCATTGTACACCATGTAAAAAAAATTTTACATATCCGTTTGAAATTGTTGATAGCGAAGGCTCTTTGATGATTTTTTAATATCCCTTAGAATAAAATTCGCTAACCGTATCGATTGTTCAAAATATTCAATGATTTTACGTGGAGGTGTGTTTTTGTGAGTGAAAAAAAGAGTTTCTTTAGGATTCCGGATACTTACGTTCTGCTTTTCTTCATCATCGTTATCGCTGTCATTGCAACATGGATTCTTCCTGCCGGTGTTTTTGACAGGGTAGCTAACGAAGCGGGAAGGATGCGTGTTGTTGCGGGGTCGTACCATAATGTGCCAAACACACCTGTCGGGGCGTTTGATATTCTTGTCGCTGTCGAAAAAGGTATGGTTGATGCGGCAAGCACTGTCTTTTTTGTCTTTCTCTCATACGCTGCTATTTGCGTAATTATTAAGTCGGGAGCCATCAACGCCGGAGTTTCCTCAGTTCTTAGAGCTACCAGTGACAAGTACAGGATTCTCATTATCCCGATATTTGTATTTCTGTTTGCATTTGCGGGCGGATCTTACGGTATGTTCGAGGAATCGTACAGCTTCACTCCTATTTTTGTAGGTCTTGCCATCGCTCTTGGTTATGACGCTATTGTCGGTATGGCAATAGTCGCCGTAGGCGTGGGACTCGGCTACAGCGGCGCTTTTACAAACCCGTTTAACGTCGGTATCGCACAGCAGTTTGCGGAACTCACACTCTTTTCAGGAATAGGCTACCGCGTATTCTGCTGGTTTGTGATGTGTGCCGTCAGTGTCTTGATTATTGTGGAATATGCTGTCAGGGTAAAGAAAAATCCGAAGATAAGCCTTGTTTACGGACTGGATTTCGGTTCTCTGCAAATGGATCAGGATGAGCTTGTGAATATGAAACTCACAGGCAGACACAAGCTCATTCTCCTTACTCTTGCCGTCACCCTCTGCACTATGGTTTATACAGTTCTAAAGTGGGACTGGTACCTTGACGAGCTTGCCGGACTTCTGCCCGGAATGGGTATTCTCTGCGGCATCATAGCCGGTTGGGGTCCTTCGAAAATTGCGGGCGCTATAGCCGACGGCTTCAGGGATATTGCTTACGGCGCAATGATGATCGGTATAGCCAGAGGTATTCTCGTGGTTCTTAAGCAGGGAAATATTATTGACACGGTCGTCAACGGAATGTTCCAGCCTCTTTCCGCCCTTCCGACATGGCTTGCCGCAGTCGGTATGCTCTTTGTCCAGACGATGATAAACTTCTTTATCCCGTCGGGTTCGGGTCAGGCCGCTACTACAATGCCGATTATGGCTCCTCTTGCGGACCTTCTCGGAATCACGCGCCAGACAGCGGTTCTTGCCTTCCAGTTTGGCGACGGACTTTCAAATGTCCTTTGGCCGACAGCCTCGGCTGCTATTTTCTGCGGCATAGCAAAGATTCCTTATGCGAAGTGGATGAAGTGGTTTATTCCGAGATTTATCCTTGTGTTCTGCGTTCAGGCGCTCTTGGTTATAGGAGCTGTTATTATAGGCTACAAATAAACGAGCGTAAATTTAATATAAAAATGACCGAGCCGGAATTTATAATTTCCGGCTCGGTCATTTTTATGAGCATGTTTTAAAACGGTTGCTGCGTAACCTATGCGCCGAAGGATGCTTTGCGCTCGGCGAACTCTTTTTTGATTTTCTCTCTCATATCCTTGTCTTTTATTACTTTAAGGCATATTGCCGCAAGTATTTCCGTACCTTTGAGGAGAGATTTGTGCCCTTCTTCCGACATTGTGGCTTCCGCAAATTCTCTTGTGTGGAGGTCGAGGTGTTTTTTGATTATGGCAAATTCAGGCTGTATGGCGGGGCATCTGTATGATACGTTTCCGACATCTGTGGAGCCGTTGGGAGTGTCGTATGAGATACATTCCATGCCGAACTCTTCTATCGTATCCCTTGCCAGTGCCTCTGCTGTGAGGTTCGGAAGCATGTCGTCAAAGCTTCTCATGAATTTGTGAGCTTCGTACTCCGTCCTTGTGGCTATCGCGGCCCCTTTGGCGCAGCAGAACACGGATTCCATAAGTTCGTCAAGCTCAGGACGCTGCGGTGCTCTTACTTCCACACGGCATACAGCTTTGTCGGGTATTATATTTGTGGCTCCGCTCACATAAGTTATCAGTGCGTGTACGCGGCACATGTCTTTGACGTGCAGGCGCATCATGTTTATTGCATCGATGAAGAGCAGCATTCCGCTCTGTGCGCTTCTTCCCAGCCAGGGTGTGGCGGCGGCATGTGAAGTCTGCCCTTTGAAAGTAAATTCATATCCGTCAATTGCAAGAGCCCTGGAATCTGCGAAGCTTTTGCCGCTGTATGAGTGGAACATGATAGCGAAGTCGGTTTCGTCAAATACCCCTTCCTCTGCCATCAACACCTTTGCACCGTCCGTCTCCTCTGCCGGAGTACCCACTACCCATATTTCCGCATCCAGGTCGCCTGCCATTTCACCGAGAGCGATTCCCGCATAAAGAGCCATTGTTCCGTGAAGATTGTGGCCGCAGGCATGTCCTATTTCGGGCAGAGCGTCATATTCCACCATAATAGCTATCTTTGGCGCGTTTGCGCTTGCGTTTTTGCTTTTCTTCTTTGCCATAAACGCTGTGTCCAGACCCAAGAAAGGATATTCGACATCAAATCCGTGCTCTTTAAGTTTTTCCGCGCACAACTTGCTTGATTCGTACTCCTGTCCCGAAAGTTCAGGGTGTGTTCCCAAGTAATCGCTGAAATCAATAATTTCTTTGCTGTGTGCCTCTACGTAGCTTGTTACAGTCTTTAAAAGATCTTTTAAATCCACGCTGATTCCTCCCCTTTTTACAGCTTTGATTTTCGTAGAATATACCAATCTCCGTATCAATTTCATCAATATTCAAAACTTTGTATTCCGGGTTATTTGATGCAATTTTGATGGTCATAGTGTCAGTTTTTGGGCATTCTCAACGATAACTCCGTCATTTGTCTCTCCGTCCATGTAGGCGGAGAACGATCCGTTGTAAACTCTTACAGCAGGGTGCTTTGAGTTGTCATAGACTTGATTTTCAAACCAGATGTCATCTATGATATTGCCCTTTTCCCCGCTGAATACCGGCATGTACAGAACGTTGTCCACCTCGAGGTCGGCGAAAAAGTGTGTGCCGTAGGAGAGTTCCGGCATAAAATGCAGGCGCGGTATGCCGAGTTCAACAATGCAGGAGCAGTTTGTCAGTTCGTTGTACTGAACAGGAACCCCAAGTTCGGGATTGCTTGAGCCTACCCGTCCGGGAGAGACAAAAATATAGGGCTTGTTCATCTCTTTGTTCAGTTCGCCTATGGCACGTGCCACTCCGTAGAAGTCAGGGTTTGAATAGTACATGTCGTGGTCAACGTAAATGATTGCTCCGATATTTTCCGCCCTGCCCGGTGTCACCATCCTGTCCGCTTTCAGTATCACGTGCTTTTGGGAAAGCTCCGGTATGCCGCTTCCGTCCGCGCTGCTGCACCAGAATGGGCGTGACTGTATAAGACAGAGCCTGTCATCCATAGGGTCGTAGGCAAATTCCAAATCCGTGGGCACTCCCATGGATTCCTCAAGCAGAGCGAGAGTTTTTTTCATTCTTGTGAAGAACTTAGGATACTTGCGCGGAAACTCTTCAAATGTGAGGCACACTTTGGAATTCGGTTCAAGCGCTCTCATATTTTGAGTCAGAGAGGTAAAGTAACCGCTCTCTCCGTCATAGTGATAGACTTGTGCGTATGCGGCAAAGTCCGGGTGGCAGTCCAGCATGTGCCTCCACTTTTCCTTGATGTCGAGCTGAGTGAGGTCGTTTGGGTTTTTTCTGTCTATCACATGAAATAGCTCCTGAGCGTGGAAAGCGACCTTATCGGGATTGTGCCCTTCGGGGCGCAGATTCGGGTTTGTGAGCGAAATGGTGCGTGCATATCCCCGCTTTGTGCTCATCGTACCAAGTCCGAAAACAATCCGCAGCACGCCGTCCTCTTGCCGCACTCTGGTATTCCAACGCCTAAAATTGCGCGAGTAGGCCACGCCGCCGACTGTGGGGTAGTAATACTCTCCGTGCCAGCGTCCCGACATTCTTATCACGATAATGCCCATTTCGTCCTCGCCCAAACCATGTTTTGCTCTGTAGCTTATTGCTTTGGGAAAGTATGTCCGCGCATATATCTTTTTAATTTCAGCCTCCACGCCGGCTGTTCTTTTGTCCAAAGAGTCGTCAGAGTTGCTCAGAAAGGTGGAGAGATATTTTCCCGCAAACGAGTGCTTTAGAGAATCTTCAAGCATACTGCTGCTGCGTATGACCACAGGATCCTTCATTTGCGCCAAAAATTTTCGCAGCGCATCGGTAACCAAAGAGGGCAGGGGAGCTGCGAGAAATGCCGCCTCAAGCTCTTCAGGCGCGTCCTTGCCCGTCAATTCCGCCAAGTTCGGAACTCCTGTCAAAAACTCGTGAAAGAGGCTGACACCGAAATATATTGATTCGGGAACCTTTGTGTCCATAAGCTCCGCATCCCCGCTGTCTCTCAGCTTTCGGAGCGCGAAAAGGAGCGACCTTCCCTTGCCTCCTATTGTGCCTTCGCCATATATCATGTCGGAGAATTCCGGGTCGTCCTTCGGATTCCATGCAAAATAATCTCTTCGTATCTGTTCGATATCAGCCATTCTGCACCACACCTTCCGAAGTTCTGTCTATTACCACGCCTATCTCTTTTTCTCCGTCCAGCAGCACGTCAAACACCCCTTCGTAGTGCCGTACCGCCGCGTGTTCCGTAGGTTTGCTCTTCGCCGTTTCAAACCACCCTCTGTTGAATACGTTGCACCCCGCTCCTTCAAAGACAGGCAAGTATAAAATATTGTCGCCGTCCAAGTCCAGGAAAAAGTGTGTACCGTAGGAGAGTTCCGGTGTGATGCCCATTGATGGTATCCCAAGCTCCACAAGGCAGCCCGCGTTTGAAATTTCATTGTAGCGAACCGGTACGCCGAGCCGTGGATTTGAGCTTCCCCAGCGGCCGGGGCCGACCAATATGTAACGCTCTCCGTCAAGCTCGTTGTTTATGCTGCCTACAGCCCGCGCCACCTCGTAAAAATCCGCAGTCTTTCCGTACATTGCGGGGTCTACGTAGACAATGTGCTTTACGCTCTCCAGCCTGCCGTTTGCCACCATTCTGTCGCCTTTAAGCACGATTTTGCCGTCCTCAACTTCCGGTATATCAATGCGTCCCTTGTCGTCATAGACGGAAAGAGGCCGGAGCTGCACCAGAGTGAATTCATCTGTCTCCGTCTCATAGGCGAACTCTATATCAACAGGGAGCTTCAGCTCTTCTTCAAAAAGTTTGAGTATCTTCTTCAATCTTGCGAAGAAATTGGGGCACCTCTGGGGGAACTCAGCAAAGGTGAATACGGAGCGCGGCGAGTGCATATTGCCCGTATCAGCCAACAGCCAATGGAACATTCCGCTGTCATACCACTGTATGTATGACTGGGAAAGCGGGTGCTCTTTGGCAATGCGCGAAACGCATTTACCCAGAAAGCCTGAAGAGAAAACATTATTTTCCATATCGACATAGTCAAAATGTTCCTGCGAGTGAGCCACTATTTCCGTCGGCCTGTTGCCCTCCGGTCTCAAATGTTGGTTTGTGAGATAGAAGGTTCGGGCAAAAGACCTGTCAACAGTTTTGGTTCCAAGTCCGAAGCATATTCTGGCGACTCCGTCCTCTTTCTTCACCTTCGGCGACGGTCTGCGAAATACCTGTGAAAAAGCTGCGCCGGCAATCTCGGGATAATACCAGCTCCCGTGAACTCTGCCCACAAGCGGCTGTATCAAAACTCCCATAAGCTCGCCGCCCCATACGATTCCGTGCTTGCGTTTATACTCTCTGGCGGCTGCGTTGTATGTTGAGGCATAGACGAATTTTATTGTGCGTTCAAGGTCTTGTCTGCGTGATTTGAAATCTCCGCCGTTTGCGGCAAAGCGAGTCGCATACTTACCGGCAAAAGAGAGATTAACATCGTCCTCGAGAATAGAGGAGGAGCGCACGGATATCGGTGTTTTTATCGTGTTCAGAATAAAATCCAAGTCGCCGTCTATGCTCTTAGGCAGTTCCGACTCCTGGCAAATGGCGTGAATAAGCGGCGCATCGCTCGGATCTCTGAGACTTTCCAGTCTGTTCCATAATCCGTTTTGAGCCATGAATTCTTCAAAGACCGAGGTCGTAATGACGAACGTATATTCAGGAAGGTGTACGTCGCCAAGCAGCCCATGCTTCTCAAGGACTGCGTGCGCGAAACTTATTCCTTTACCCTTGCCGCCAACCTTGCCATTGCCGATAAGCCACCCTCTTTCCTTGTAATATGGAACAGGGTCAAAGCTCCTGTAAAAATCTCCGTACTCTATATCCATGCAATACACCTCCGACCGTTAATAACTTTGCTGTGATTATATACTCCGTTGCTTCAAAGTGTCATTAAATTATCTTCAATCATTTTCTTTTACAGCAAAGATGACAAAATATAATATTGGTTATTTGATGATTTTTTGATAAAAAATGATATTTAGGTAAAGTTGGTTAATCTTAGTCGTGCTCTGAACATAATGGTATTTGTTTCGCGTGCATTGTCTGAAATTTTGAACAAATTAGAAAAATTTAGCAGAGGGGAGGAGTGCCCACGTATTTGTAAGCTACAGATTGTAAGTTGCACCAAGCAAGAAAAATTTTGCAATAAATCTCGGGAGGTTTTAACTGTGCGAAAACTACTTGTTTGTACGATACTTGCAGCAATGCTTATGGCAATACCTGCTTTTGCGGCCGATACTATCAAAATAGGTGAAATAGCGACTCTGACAGGCGACTTTGCCGCGTTCGGAGAGGCCGAAGTTCAGGCTATAAAGCTTGCGGTCAAAGAGATAAACGCGAAAGGCGGCATACTCGGCAAGAAAGCTGAAGTCATTATGTACGACTGCCGCACCAGAAACGAGGACATGGTCAACGCAGCAAGGCGTCTCGTTACTCAGGACAAGGTTTGTGCCGTAATAGGACCGAGCGGTTCCGGACTTTGCATCGCGGCGTCGCCGGTATTCACAAAGGCCGAAGTTCCTCACATCGGAACAATGCCCACTAACATCAACGTCACACACGGTCCCGACGGAAAAGTAAAGCCCTACAACTTCAGAATATGCTTCATTGACCCCTACCAGGGAAAACTTCTTGCATATCTCGCGGGCAAAGAATTCAAAGCCAAGACCGCCGCTATACTTTATGACGTTTCCAGCGACTACTCACACGGGATAAGAGACTATTTCAAACAGAATTTCCCGAAGTACGGCGGCAAAATCGTAGCGGATGAAGCTCACCGCGGTGACGACGTAGACTTCCGTGCTCAGCTTACCACAATAAAGAACCTGAATCCCGATGTCCTCATAATACCGACAATGGGTAAGGTTCTCCCCCTTGCTGTCAAGCAGGCACGCGAAATGGGCTTCACCGTTCCCATCATCGGCGGAGACGGATTCGGAGACTATATGTGGGAGATCACGGGCAAAGAAGCAATGAAAAATACCTTCTGGGCAAGCCATGTCGACCAGGCCGACCCTGCGCTTAAAAAGTTCTTCATAGATTACAAGAAGATAGCGGGCACGGAATGCCAGGAATTCATGAACGCCGTCACTGCATACGACAGCGTGTACTGGCTCAAAGATGCCATCGAGCGCGCAAAGAGCACAGACCCCAAGAAAATAACGAAGGCTCTTGCAGAGACGAAGAACCTGAGGCTGATGCACTGCGTCCTCACAATGGACCAGTTCCATGACCCGAAGGACAAGGACGGAGTCGTCGTGGAAGGCAAGGACGGAAAGTTCGTATTCTATAAGAAGATAAAACCGTAAGATTTTTGACCGAAAAATAAACGCAGATTTTTAAGCAAATAAGAGCCGCACCCATGTGGGTGCGGCTCTTATTTGCTCTGCTCTTTAATTTAATATTCGGCTATAACTTTGTTCAGTTTTGCGCTGTCAATGTTGCCGCCCGAGATAACTATGCAGGTTTTTCTGCCCTTGGGGTCCAGTTTGCCTGTGAGAATAGACGCAAGGCTCACCGCACCGGCTCCTTCTATTATCTGGTGGTGTTCGTTGTGGGCAAAGGCTATTGCGTGTTTGATATCTTCTTCCGTGACCTCAGCTATGCCTGTGACTCTGAGCTTGGCGAGGGATAGCAGGCTCTGAGGGATTCCGCCCGACAGTCCGTCCGCCAATGTCTCTCCATACTCAACCTGTTTGACTATGCCGTCCTTCCATGAGACGACCCATGGATTTGATGTGTCCGACTGGGCTCCCCATATTTCGACATTGGGGTTTAACGCCTTTGCTGCGATAGAGATGCCGTTCAGCAATCCGCCGCCGCCTGCCGGTATGACAAGAAATTCTATGTCCGGCTCATCGAGGAAAATTTCCACGCCTGCCGTGCCCTGCCCTGACATAACGAACGGATCCTCAAATGATGATACGTATGTCATGCCGTGAGCCGCAGCGTATTCGTGAGCATATTTTTCGGCAAAGTCGTAGTCTCCGTCGCAAACTTCCAGGCGGCACCACTCTCCTCCGAGAATGCCTATCGCCTCTTTTTTCATTTCGGGGCATGTATTTGGAACAAATACGATGGTTTTAATCTGAAGGTCTTTTGATGCGATTGCGACCCCCTGACCGTGGTTGCCGCTGGAGCAGGTGACTACTCCGCGCTCTCTCTCCGCAGCGCTTAAGCTGTTCATCTTGTAAAGAGCTCCGCGCAGTTTAAAAGAACCGCGTATCTGCTGGTTCTCCCATTTAATATATACAGGGGCGTTTGCTATTTTGCTGAGCTTGTGTGAGTATTCCGTTGGTGTGTGGCGCACTCTGTTTTTCAAAAACTTGTATGCCAGAAGTACGTCCGTGATTGAAGGGTTTATCGGAAGTTCGTTGTTCATTGTAATCCTCCTATGCAAAAAGATGTCCCCATTATACTAAATAATAAGGGACTCAGCCTGAAAGGCGAGCCCCTTTTTATTCTGGTTTTGAATCTAGTAAAGGATAAGTGCCCCTATCATACCGGCAATGAAGAGGGGGATGTTGTAGTGGAGGAATGTCGGTACGCAAGTATCCCAGATATGGCTGTGCTGTCCGTCTGCGTTAAGTCCTGCCGTGGGGCCGAGTGTTGTGTCTGATGCGGGCGAGCCAGCGTCACCGAGTGCTCCTGCTGCCGCTATAAGGCAGGCTGTTGCTCCTGCGGAGAAGCCGAGCTGCAATGCAAGCGGACAGTAGATTGCTGCTATGACGGGAACCGTTCCGAAGGATGTGCCTATTCCCATTGTGACAAGAAGTCCCACCATCAGCATGAGGAATGCGCCCCAGAACTGGCTGCCGCCTACGAGACCGACTACGCTGCTTACAAGGTGCTCAACGGATTTTGTTTCGCGAAGGACGTTGCCGTAACCCGCTGCAATCAGCATAACAAAGGCGATGAGTCCCATTATTTCGAGTCCGCCCAAGAAGCTGTCGTCTATATCACGGAACTTAAGAACGCCTGTAACTATCATAACAACAAGTGCAGAAAGCGCGCCGAGAGGCATTGAGCCGGACCAGAGCTGAACAACAAAGGCGCACAGGATAGCCACTCCGGTAAGCAAGTGTGATTTTGTAAATTTATCTTCAACTTCTTCGCCTGTACCGCCGATAATCGGTTTGTCTTCATAAATCCTTGGTTTGTTATAAGAAATAAAGACAGCGATGAGAAGTCCTACTATCATACCTACGCCGAGTATCCATGTGAAGGACGGAACCGCTTCTTTCGTCATTACCATTCCGTTGCGGCCCATCTCTGCGGCTATGATTCCCTGAAATATGAGTCCGTATCCTATCGGGAGCGTTATGTAGGGGCACTTGAGTCCGAATGCAAGGGCGCATGCTACCTGTCTGCGGTCTGTTTTGAGTTTATTAAGAAGGAAAAGAAGGGGCGGAATGAGAATGGGAATGAAAGCAATGTGTACTGGTACAATCGTTCCGGAAAGGCATGCTATGCCGGAGATGATGAAGATGAGCATAATTTTTCTCTCTTTTACCATTGCCGCAATTCTTTTGCAGGCAACCGACGCGATGCCTGTTTTGTTTATCGCCACGGCAAACGTTCCGAGAAGGAAGTATGCAAGGGCTGTTTCCGAGTTGCCGCCCATGCCGCCTATAAGTATCCCCATTGTTGCGGGAATCGAGATGCCTGCCGCTATTCCGCCTGCAATGGCTGCGAGTAGCAGTGCGATAACAATGTTCATGTTGAAGAGGCAAAGTCCTATCATAACGGCTACAGATACTACGACCGGGTTGGTTATTAACATTTAACCATTCCTCCTGTAAGGTAATTTTTGTTGCCTGGTGCGGATAGTGCGCAAATTTTGATGATGTGGTAGGCAGGGGGACGGACTGCCTAACGTGATATTCTAAGCACGTGCCATAATATTTTCGTCAAAAAAAATAAATAGGCGGTTTTGCGTATAAAAATAAAAAAATAGTGTTTGATGATATTTTGATGAACAAATAATAATGTATAAACGAAAAACGGCTTGATGCCGAACACTTTTCTATATTTTCTTTTACAATCGGGGACGAACAAGACTAGAGAGGATGCTGACGCAATATGAATAATGTAGTGCTTGACGGAAAAAGTTTGACTATTGACAGTCTTATGTCTATAACGAGGGGACACGCTCCAGTATCGGCTTCTCAGGATGCAATGAAAAATGTTGTGCAGTCAAGAGCGCTTGTTGACAAACTTGTTGCCGAAGGACGCCCTATGTACGGAATCAACACGGGGTTTGGAAAATTCTCGGACGTTGCGATCTCGGAAGATGAGATAAACCTTCTTCAGATAAATTTGATTCTTTCCGATGCAGCAGGTGTAGGCGCGCCTCTTCCCACTGATGTTGTGCGCGGAATGCTCGTCATGAGAGCAAACTCCCTTCTCAACGGATTCTCGGGCGTTCGCCCTGTAATAGTGGAAACAATCCTTGCAATGGTCAATAAGGGCGTTCATCCGATAGTTCCTGAAAAAGGTTCTGTTGGTTCCAGCGGAGACCTCTGCCCGTTGGCACACATGGTGCTGCCGATGCTCGGACTCGGAGAGGCGGAATATCAGGGCGTTGTTATGGATGGCGGCGAAGCAATGAAAAAGGCCGGCATCCCGACTGTCGAACTGAGAGCGAAAGAAGGGCTTGCGCTGATTAACGGAACTCAGTGCATGACCTCTGTTGCGGCTCACGCTATGGCGGATACCAGAATGGTAGTGAAGGCGGCAGACATTATCGGCGCCCTTACCTCAGAATCGCTCTGCTGCATTATAAATGCCTATGACCCGCGCATACAGACAATACGTATGCACTCCGGTCAGATAAACGTAGCCTCCAACATGCGACGTCTGCTTGAAGGCAGCGGATACACAACTCGCCAGGGCGAGGTAAGAATGCAGGACTCATATTCACTCCGCTGTATTCCTCAGATTCACGGCGCAAGCCGCTTGGCTATAGATTATGTGTCCTCAGTGCTTGAAAACGAAATCAACGCAGTTACCGATAACCCTGTCGTGTTTGTGGACAGCGGAGATGTGTTCTCCGGCGGAAACTTCCACGGTCAGCCTGTGGCAATCGCGGTCGATACTCTCGGTATAGCTGTTTCAGAACTGGGAAATATCTCGGAGCGCAGAGTGGCAAAGCTTATAGATCCCGCTTTGAACCACGGTCTGCCCGCATTCCTCGTCAAGACGGGCGGAGTCAACTGCGGCTTTATGATTCCTCAGTACGCGGCAGCCGCGCTTGTTTCTGAGAATAAAGTGCTGGCTCACCCTTCAAGCGTAGACTCCATACCGACATCGGCGGGTCAGGAAGATCACGTGAGCATGGGAACGATTGGCGCACGCAAGGCGGCAGTAATGCTCAGCCACACGAGATCGGTTCTTGGCATAGAACTTATGAGCGCTGCTCAGGCGATGGACCTTCAGCCCAAGAAAGCCGCCATGGGTAAGGGAACGGCAGCGGCATACAAGGTTCTGCGCGATAAGATTACTTTTATGGAGAACGACAGAGTCCTCTACAAGGATCAAAAAGCAGCCGCAGACCTTATAGCCGACGGCACACTTGTAGCCGCGGTTGAAGAAGCGATCGGAGAGCTTGCATAGCAAGTTATAAAGCAGTATATCGTATGGCAGGAATCGCCGCCTTTTCTTGTTTTTAAGGAGAGGCGGTCTTTACTTTTTACCGCCGCGTCACTGAGATGACCTTTGTTCAGCCGCAAAGACGGGTTGTTTTCGAAGCGCAGCCGCTCATGATAATTTTTGTTTGTTTCAAGGACTTTTAAAATAGCTGCTTAAATAAGGTGCGGAGATCCTCTTTTTATATTACAATATGAAAGATAGATTTTTCGCAGTTTGTTTGTGCCAAAAAAATCGTAGAGCGGGATAGAGGGAGGATTTTATGTCTGTAAAAATCAAAGTTATCGGAACTCCTTTTATTGAAGTATCTGACGAAAAACTTCACTTCCCAATAAAAAAGGCGGAGGCTCTTGTTTATTACCTCGCCGTAGAGGGGACATCAAACAGGGAAAAACTTGCAGGATTGCTGTGGGGCGGTAAAGATGAACTTTCCGCAGACAACAATTTTAGGAATGCGCTGTACCTTCTAAGGAGATCCCTTCCTCACGATATGATAGTATCCGACCGCAGAATCGTATACTTAAAGGACGTCGAGACCGACTTGGGCTGTCTTGACCAAATTAAAGACCCTTCCGTGCCCATATGTGCCGGGCAGTATGACGAACTTCTGAAAGGCTTTGACATACCGGAAAGCTCAGAGTTCTGCGAGTGGCTTGTCGTGGCACGTATCAAAGTTAAGGACAGAGTAGCGGAAAATCTGAGAGCCCGCATCTCCGCCTGCTACGAAAACGAAGATGACGAGAACCTTCAAAGATCTTTGGAAGCTCTTCTTGACATAGATCCGTTTGACGAGGATTCAATACTTGAGCTTTTGGACCTCTACTGCAGAAGAGGCGTGGCTCCTCGTGCCATGTCGCTTTTCAGAGACTACAGAAACCGTCTTAAGGAAGAGATGGGGCTCGAACCGTCAGCCAGAGCTGAGGAACTCTTCAAACGCATGCTCCTGCTTCCCAAAGAGGAGTGTGCCTCCGACAATCCTGAGCTGTTTTTCCACGGAAGGCAGGAAGAACAGAACCTTATTCTGAATAAAATAGAAATGCAGGGCAGGCGCACGCTTGTCTTCTTTATAGACGGAGAGCCCGGTGTCGGCAAAACCTCGCTTGTAAACAAAATAGTCAGCCTTCTTGATTGCGAAAAAACAAGACTGTTTTCTACAATGTCGTACGAGGCGGGTATGGACTATCCTTATTCCTCTTGGAACAACCTTGTGTCACAGGCCGGAAGCTATGCGGAATCTTCACAGATGGATATATCAGACATCAACATGTCGCTTTTGGCCGGAGTTTTTCCTAACTTCCTGAGCGACAGACATCTTTCATATAATGCCGACCTGGTTAAAGTTTCGGAACGAACTCCCATAGTTATAGGACGCTCGGTCAGCAGCCTTATTGCCAAAGTGTCCATGGGGAAACGTCCGCTTATACTTATGGAGGACTTGCAGTGGTTTGACACACAGTCTCACCACATGATAGAAACCTTCCTCTCTACAATAAAAATACCGTCCGTTGTTTTCCTTACCTCGCGCCCCGAGAAGAGCGAATATGTACTTCGCAAACTCAACAGACTTGAGGAAACAGGAACGATTGATCTTGTAAAATTAGCTCTGAAGCCTTTTGACAAGGCAGAAACCAAATCCTTCTGCAACATGTTCCTAGGCGACAACAAACTTCCTTCAAAAGACGGAGAATATGTCTTTGCCGAGAGCGAAGGTCTTCCGCTCCTTGTCGTTGAGCTTATAAAAACACTGCGCGATAATTCGGGCGCTAAACTTGAAAAATCGGGGCTTGGCGGAGTAATGCTTGCACGATTCGGAGAACTCTCAGAAAGCAGTAGGGAATTTCTTAGAATCCTCTCCGTATTTACGAACGGAGTGCAGGCGTCCACGATAATATCAATGCTCAGTGAAGAGGACAAAGGTTCCGCCTCGCTTGCCGCAGAAGAACTGCTCAAGAAACAAATGATAATAGAAGAAGAAAACATAAACGGACAGATAACGGTAAACTTCAAACATGCCAAGGTGAGGGAGTGTATATACGATTCCATTCCCGTGTTCCAAAGGAAGGCATACCACAAAAAAGCGGCAGAGGCTCTGAGCAAAAAATATTCGCCGCATACGTGGAATCCCGAAATGAGCTCAGCTATCAGCTATCACTACACGAAAGCCGGAATGCTTGCCAACGTGCTGAATCAGTATCTACGTGAAATGATATTTGACATCACTTTAAACCACGACCTATTCCCCATGATTCAGGACGATGTGCTTCTTTCGTGTAAGCTTCCGTTCAGCGACAGATCTGACACGGAAAATAAAATCAACGAGGTAAGCGGACTTCTCAACGACTTAAACCGCTCGTCCGACGGAGAGCCTGAGGTCCTCAGAATGGAGGCAACCTGCATGGAGCTCCGTGCGGGTTACATGGTAAGCTGGGGAGAGTACAGAGAGGGACGCCTGCTCATAAACAGAGCTATGCGTCTTGCCAAAGAGCATGGGTTTGTAAATATACAAATGCACTGCCTGCAGCACCTTGGGCACCATTTTTTGCAGACAGACAACTGGAGCGCACTTCTATCGACTGCACGGGAAATGCTGAACCTGGCTCATGATGAAGAGAGGGAAAAATACCTCGGTACGGCACTCCGTTTTATAGGTGTAGCCTACCAGATAAAGGGAGACTTCGATCGCTCCTGCCGCGTATTTGAACGCTCCGTGGAAGTATTCTCGGACTTGGCGCTTATCGGGAAAAAATACACGCTGAGCAGCCTTGCCGCCGAATGTTACATAGGCGAGAACTACCAGTGGCAGGGAGAATATGATCGTGCTATGGAGCACTACTCAAAATGTATAGATACCTGCGAAGAGAAGGGGCTCTTCTGGGGCTGCAGCCACTTCCACGCTCACATGGCAGATGTGGCTTTTGACATGAACGACATGGACCTAATGTACAAACATATATATGAAGGTGCGGCCATATTTGAGAGGTGTCAGGGCGGCAGATGCGGCTCCGTTCTATACAGCCTAAAGGCAATCGCGGATGCTACCAGAGGCGACTATGACGAAGCTCTGCGCTCTATCGGGATGGGCGAGCTGCTCAGCGCGCCTATAAGAAAACATTCTTGGGTTGCCGTACACCTTATGGCAAAGGCATATCTCGGAGAAATGAAAGAACAGGGGCTTCTGCCTGATGCTTTTGGAAGAATACTCTTCAAGCCGGCAAAAGATTATGCCGCTGAGGCTGCCGAACGGTATAAAAAAATACACATAATGACGAGATATGAAGCATTAAAACAAAAATTCTGTCTGGATATATAAATGGAAGGATTATTTTATAAAAAAGACGCGGCACAGAACTATCACAAAATAGGCTGTGTTTGCTTATATTTGTTGCTGCTCCTAAAAACAGCCATGCCGCCCTTACTTATATCAAAAAACATACAAACTCTGCCGCGCAGCGGAGGAGCTTGATAAGCGCAGAATATCCCATATTCCTGATGATAACAGGCCCCAGGATATTTTACGCTCAAGTCTCGTTGCCCAATACTCAAACAAAACATTCCCCCTGATTAGATGAACAGGAGGAATGTTTGCAATCCTATAAGTTGTGAACAGGTACGGGAAGTGTGACTCTTGCGCTGCGCCAAACAACGGAATCCAATGAGCTTCCTTTCCGAATACCTCCCGCCACAGCAGCGAATACGGGTTGGAATAATATGTTTACTCCAAAAGGACACAATGAATTTTTAGCTGTCGATAAGTGCTTTGTCCACGCTCCAGTAAAAATTCTCCTCAGGCAGGATGTCGTTTATGTTGCAGCGAAGAAGCGTGTTCTTTACTTTATCCTGCATTCCGCACACCATCACCTTAACTCCATTGTCCTGATTTCTTCTGATTATGTCCATAAAGGTCTGGGCACCCACAAAGTCTATTTGAGGAACTCCTCGCAGGGAAAAAATAAGCTCTTCACATTCGTCAGGAATCTCAGCCATCTTTGCCTTAAGTGCTGATGCGTTTGAAAAGAAAAGTATTCCGGTTATGTATACAACGAAAGTATTTTCTCGTTCTGATTCTAGGTCTATATCACTTGATTTTATTCTCTTATTGGAAACTTTTGAAAAATTAACATTTATTTCGACAGCTTTAGCGACAAAGAATATTATAGCAAATTCAATTCCTATAACAATCGCCACTGTCAGGTCAAATATGACGGTGCAGAACATTGTAACAAGGAACGAGATTATAGCTCCTTTGAATTTACTGCGGAATAATTTTTTTATGGCAGGCCATTCATTCATGCGCCATGCCGTAACGATAAGCACTCCTGCCAATGCCGCAAGAGGAAGCCTTGACATTATGTCGCTCAAGACAAACATTGACGCCAAAAGTCCCACCGCATGAAAAACTCCTGTCAGTCTGGTCTCGCAGCCGGATTTGATTGCGACGCTCGTACGAGCGATAGCCGCCGTTGCCGGAACGCCGCCGAAAAGCGGTATTATCATATTGCCTATCCCCTGCGCGATGAGCTCTTGGTTTGCGTCAAAGGAAGACTCTTTCATCTGAGATGCGCTGGCTCCGCAGAGCAGACTTTCAATCATTCCAAGAGACGCTATTGTTACTGCGGGTGATATAAGGGCAGGTATCTGAAGCAAATCTATGTCATGTATATTCAGCCTCAGATCCGGTAGGAGCGTCTTCGGAATGTTGCCTACTACGGCTATGTCAAATCCCATAAATTGGCTGAGTGCCGTTGCCGTGATTATCGCAACAAGCGATGAAGGCACTTTTGCGTTCCATTTTTTAGGCCACAGAAACATTATGAATATTACCGTGAGACCTGTCGCAAGCGCCTGCGGATTTATATTAAAGCCCTGCTGAGTATATGACATAAACCGAGCTATTACCGTCGTACCCTGAGATGTTGTGCCAAAGAGACTGTCTATCTGGCCTAAGGCGATGATTACCGCGATGCCTGATGTGAACCCGGTTATAACAGGCGCCGGAATAAGCGATATAAGCTTGCCCAGCCTGAATAGGCCAAGAAGAAGCAAAATAGTTCCCGCCAGAAAGCTTACAAGAAAGACTCCCTGAAGCCCGTAGCGTGAGACTATGATTGCAAGCACCGCTGTCATAGCACCGGTCGGTCCGGAAATCTGGAATGATGCACCTGAAAGGGTACTTATCACAAGACCTGCTATTATGGCAGTAATCAGTCCGGCGGCGGCGTCAGCTCCGCTGCCGACTCCGAAAGCGAGAGCCAAAGGCAGGGCAACGGCCGATACGGTCATCCCCGATGAAAAGTCTTTTAAGAGTTTTGCGGAATTATAGCCTTTAAACTCCTCACAGATTATGTTGGTAAAATTATTAAACAAGACAATCTCTCCAAAGCAAAAATTTTATGCAAACGTTTTCCCAGTATCTCATATTTGCTTTAAATGGTCAAATTTAGCAAAACAACAGTGAAAATAACTGTTGTAGGTAAAACATGCCAGAGTTACAGAAATAGGGAAAAGGCGGCAGCCTCGACAGCAAACTGTCAAGGTTGAGGTGCAAAATGCAGATAGTATATAGAAGAGTCTACAAGTCTATATTATATTGAAGAAGTTAACATGGAGTGTTGGTTTTATGCAGGTCTTGATATTCTGTACACAAAAACAAATCCAGTGTCCGGCAGATTCGCATCCGCTACCGAAAAGCGTATGTGATGAAGATATTTGACATTAGAAATGACTGTTTGTATTATCTATGAGTATTCTCCTTAATATTAAATTTTGGTATGATTGCTGTGTATAGCGTGGACGGGGGCGTTTTTTGTGAAATACAAAATGGAGTTAGTTGCCTATCTTGTTATTCTGACACTATTTTCAGCAATAACAATGTTCGCTCTGTACGAAAGCCGCAATCACGTTGCGGATGACTACTTCCGCAGTATGGTCTCCGGTGCGGAAGGACTGGCTGTTGTTTTGGCACGCACCACCATTATTACGGACAAAGAATTTGAAGAACTGAAAAAACTTTCTTTTATAGATGCCCAGGACCATCCTCTCAATAAAGAGCTCGTCAAGCGTACAAAAAACCTATACAACGTATGCAACATAAGATACGCATACCTAATGTCTCCTCTCTCTCCATCTGAGGTTAAGTACCATGTCGATTCCGAAAACGCTGAATTTTACGGTACTAAGGCAGGTACCCCGCTGAATCTCGTCTGGCTTCTGGATGTACTGTGCGATGCCAATGACCTCAAAAAGACGGATACACCGCAAAAAAGAATTCAATACTACAAAGACATAAACAGATACTCCTTCATTCGCGAAGAACAGAAACGTGTATTGAAAAACAAAAAAAACGCCACGGAGCACACAGAGGATGAATGGGGAAACTTAATTACGGCCTATGCGCCAGTCTACACTGTTGAGGGCACTTTTGTGGGAATGCTCGGAATAGACATAAGTGCGGAGAGATATAAGTCTATATGGTATAAATCCTACTCGCTGGTCATGGTTGCTTACGCGTTTTCGTTTTTTGTATTCCTCTTCCTGACTCTTTGGATATACCGCAAGTTCCGAATTGCTGACAGACACGCCAAATACACCGATGCATTGACAGGGGCATACAACCGCAGATATCAGGAGGATATAATCCCTTCAATACTCTTTAAGCCTCCGTTTCGTGATGCAAAATACATTGTCTTTGTTATGGTTGATATAGATTACTTCAAGAATATGAACGATACCTACGGACACGCTTTCGGAGACTGCCGGCTCAAAGCCCTTTATGGCTGCCTTAAGAATGTGATTGAACGAAAACAAGGGGTAGTTGTAAGGTGGGGCGGGGACGAGTTTATGTCTGTTCTGCCGGTAAATAGCTTGGAAGAGCATAAATCGCTTTTAACCGACTTGTGTGCGAGGGTGATGGAATATCGGGATGAGGGTGACGGTGCGCATGATGTAGGAATGAGCATATCCGCAGGTTCACACATTATCGCCCGCGATAAGTTTGACATACATGAGTTGGAGCGCTACATAAACTCTGCCGACCGTGCACTCTACGAAGCCAAAAACAGCGGACGCAACTGCTTTGTCATAACGGAAAGATAAGGGGACACGAACTTCGGCGTCCAAGCAGCAGAAAATTTTTGAGAAAGCTCTTGCACGTTCATAGGCAAGAAGCGGCGGTGAACAGGCTGAAAACTTTTCTTGCGCTGCCGCAATCGCGATATGAAAATATTCCGTATGGTACCTCCGTACCCTTCGGATACAACACCAAAAGAGGCACGACCCGTATTATGCGGATCGTGCCTCTTTTATATTTTTATAGATAATTGCTCTTACTTATCCGGTGTGATGATTGCGGGGTCTTTGATTTCGCCGTAGTAGCGGAATACGCCGTTCTTTATCTGCTGAATCTGTATCGGCTTGACTATTTCGCCCTCTTTGCTGAATCCGTGGATAACTCCTGTCAGTCCGTTGTAGTTCTTTGTTGCGGCAAGAGCCTTCGCCACTGCGGGGCCGTCTGTCGTCTTGGCCTGCTTGATGGCGTTTGCAAGGAGCATAAATGCGTCATATCCCGATGCACCGACCATGTCGGGTTCGATCTTGTGGCGCTTGCGGTATGTGGAGAGGAAATCCTGGACAAATTTACGTTTGTCATCTCTGTTGAGGTTCGTTACGATGATAAGTCCTTCGGCCGCCTTGCCGCCGATCTCCGCTGTCTTCGGTGAGTCTGTTCCCTGCTCGCCCATGAACGGAATCTTTATTCCCATTTCCTTCGCCTGCTTAAGGGCGGGGGAAACCTGGAAGTAGTATCCGCTGAAGAACACGAGGTCGGGGTTGGAAGCCTTCATCTTTGTAAGGTATGGTTTGAAGTCCTTCTCGCTCATCGGGTACTTCTGGATTGAGACGATCTTTGCTTCGGGGTGAGCCTTCATGTATGCCTCAAATCCCTGTGTAAGCGTCGTACCGAAGTCGTTGTCGCTGACGATGATAGCGATTTTCTTGGCTTTCAGAAGCTTGACAGCCGTATGTGCAGCTCCCCTGCCTTCTACAGTTCCGAGAAATCCGTTGCGGAATGTGTAGTCGCCCTTTGTGATATCAGGGTGAAGGGCATAGGCGGAGATAAGGGGGATTTCCTCGTCATTGAATATTGCGGAGACTGCGCGTGTGGGAAGGCTGTAGGATCCGGCTACAAATGCTACTATTTCATCCTGTCCGATAAGCTTATGCGCAAGGGGAACGGACTGCTTAGGGTCGGCCGCGTCGTCGTAGCAGATAAGTTCGACTTTTTTGCCGAGAAGTCCGCCGTCCGCGTTAACCTTTTCCACTGCAAGTTTAACCGATTCGTAGACGCTGAAGCCGTCCGCCGCTGCAAATCCTGTGAGTGGTGCCAGCATTCCGATCTTGATTGTGTCAGCTGCCATTGCCGTTCCGGCGAAGGAGAGGATGGCAATGCACGATGCGATTGCTGCTGCCTTGAAAAACTTTTTAATTAATTTACACCTCCTGTAAAATTGGGCAGACTATTCTGCCTTAAAGCACTGTGACATTGTACACCAGATAATATTTGATGTGTGACGTATTTTTACGATGATCTGAAAAGAGGGCGGATTTTGTGTCTGTTTCGTCAAATTTTTATCAAAACCGCTTTTCATAATACAGGCTGTATTATGAAAAGCGGTTTTTTTGCAAAAAAATTTTTTGACGATTCTTTGATACAGATGGAGTAGACTACGCTCATTAAGAATAAAACTATGTGCCACGGCACAAACTCAAAAGGGAGCGATTTAAATGGCAGGTAACGCAGAAGTCCTTTACAATGTCAAAGCCCAGCGCGGCGGATTCACAGATTTCACGACCCTGAGATGCAAAGGTTGGAGACAGGAAACAATTCTCCGTATGCTCGAGAACAACA